>NZ_JBEXLP010000105.1:0-23688 GCF_040610035.1 Streptomyces sp. NPDC004542 | reverse complement strand
TGAAGCTGCCGCTGGTACACAGAAGTTCATCCAGAACTACGCCCTCGCACACGGGCCCTGGAGGTGCCTTCTGCCCGGCTCCGCTCAGGCGAGCCGCACGACCGCCCGGGACATGCCCAGGACCTTCTGTCCGGCGCTGGTCGCCGTGAGGTCCACGCGGACGGTGTTGTCGTCGAGCTTGGCCGCGACCTTGGCGCTGACCTCGATCGTGGCGCCCTGGTCGTCGTTGGGGACGACGACGGGCTTGGTGAAGCGCACGCCGTACTCGACGACCGCGCCCGGGTCGCCGGTCCAGTCGGTGACCACGCGGATCGCCTCGGCCATGGTGAACATGCCGTGCGCGATGACGTCCGGCAGGCCCACCTCCTTGGCGAACTTCTCGTTCCAGTGGATCGGGTTGAAGTCCCCGGAGGCACCCGCGTACCGGACGAGGGTGGCGCGGGTCACAGGGAACGTCCGCGCCGGCAGCTCGGTGCCGATCTCGACGTCGTCGTACGCGATCTTCGCCGTCATCGCTTCCTCACGCCTCCTCGGCCGCGGCGCGCGCGACGAGCTTGGTCCAGGCGGTCACGACGTGCTCGCCGGCCTCGTCGTGCACCTCGCCGCGGATGTCCAGGATGTCGTTGCCCGCGAGGGACTTGATGCCCTCGATGGTCGAGGTGACCGAGAGCCGGTCGCCGGCGCGCACCGGGCGGGTGTAGGCGAACTTCTGGTCGCCGTGCACCACGCGGCTGTAGTCGAGGCCGAGCTGAGGGTCCTCGACGACCTGTCCCGCGGCCTTGAAGGTGATCGCGAAGACGAAGGTCGGCGGGGCGATCACATCGGGGTGACCGAGTGCCTTGGCGGCCTCCGCGTCCGTGTACGCCGGATTGGGGTCGCCCACCGCCTCGGCGAACTCGCGGATCTTCTCCCGGCCCACCTCATAGGGCTCGGTGGGCGGGTAGGTCCGCCCCACGAAGGACTGGTCGAGCGCCATGGACTCGGCACCTCCTGCTTGCTCTACTGACCGGTACTGGTCGCTCAACGACGCGAGGCCGCCCCCGGTTCTCCGGGGACGGCCTCGTGTACGAGCCTGATTTATCGCGTTTCGCGGTGCGCGGTGTGCGCGTTGCAACGCGGGCAGTGCTTCTTCATCTCAAGACGGTCCGGGTTGTTACGCCGGTTCTTCTTGGTGATGTAGTTCCGCTCCTTGCACTCCACGCAGGCCAGCGTGATCTTCGGGCGGACGTCGGTGGCAGCCACGTGAGTGCTCCTTGACGAACGGATGGGATGATTTAACGCAAGAAAGAGTAGCCGATCGAAGGACCGACCCCGCAATCGGCTACTGTGAGTAGCGGTGACCGGACTTGAACCGGTGACACAGCGATTATGAGCCGCTTGCTCTACCGACTGAGCTACACCGCTGTGATGCGATCCGTTCCCGCCTCGCGACGGGAACCTCTCACACCAGAGCCCCAATACGGAATCGAACCGTAGACCTTCTCCTTACCATGGAGACGCTCTGCCGACTGAGCTATTGGGGCGAGCGATGAAGACATTACACGCTCGGCCGCCGTTCACCCAAATCCATTCCGGACGACCCGCCCCGCCCCCTCCAGCAGGGCTCACTCCGGCCGCGCACGGCCCTCCCGCACACCCCGCGACCTGCGCCCCGAGGGACGGACCACGCCGGTACGACTATTGCGCTCCTCCCCGTCAGGCGCGGCCGGCCACCTTAGGCTCGACTCACTCTGCGTGATCATGCGCCCGTTCACGCGGCCCCGAGTCCCTGGAGCGCGATGCCCGAGAGCCGACCGCAGCCGTCTTCGTCGTCGCCGGGACAGCCCGACGCGGCCCCCCTCCTGCTGTGCGGGGCGCGCCTGACCGACGGACGGGCCGTGGACGTACGGCTGGGCGGCGGACGCATCGAGGCGGTCGGCACGGCCGGCAGCCTGGCGCCGGCCCCCGCCCGGGCCGGCGGCGCACGCGTGGACCTCGGCGGGTATCTGCTGCTCCCGGCCCCGGCCGAGCCGCACGCCCACGGCGACACGGCACTGTCCGCCGAGGACGGCGGCCCCGTCTCCCACGACCCCGACGAAGTCCAGCGCCGGGCCACAGAGGCCGCCCTGCTCCAGCTGGGCCACGGGGCCACGGCGTTGCGGGCGCACGTGCGCGTGGGCGACGTCCAGGGACTCGGCGCGCTGGCCGCCGTCCTGCGGGCACGGCGCTCGCTGCGCGGGCTCGCGGAGCTGACGCTGGTGGCGGTGCCCCGGGTACTGACCGGGGTGGCCGGAGCGGACGGGCTGGCCATGCTGCGGGACGCGGTGAAGATGGGCGCCTCCGTGGTGGGCGGCTGTCCCGACCTGGACCCGGATCCGACGGGCTACGTGGAGGCGGTGCTGGAGATCGCCTCCGAGCACGGCTGCCCGGTGGACCTGCACACGGACGCCGCCGACCCGGCCCGCCTGGCCCGGCTCGCGGCGATGGCGGGCGGCCTCCGTACCGGCGTGACGCTCGGCCCGTGCGCCGGCCTGGCCCGGCTGCCCGCCGAGGCGGCCTCGCGCATCGCCGACCGGCTCGCGGCGGCCGGCGTGACGGTGGTGTGCCTGCCCCAGGGCGGCTGCGGGAACGTCGAGGGGCGTGACACGGCTCCCGTCCGGCTGCTGCGCGCCGCCGGGGTGCGGGTCGCGGCCGGCAGCGGCGCGCTGCGGGACGTCTCGAACCCGGTGGGACGCGGCGATCCGCTGGAGGCGGCCTATCTGCTGGCCTCCCGCCACGGCCTGGGCCCCGCGGACGCCTACGACGCGGTCAGCGCCTCCGCTCGCGCCGTGCTCGGCCTGCCCGAGGTGCGCGTCGAGGCCGGGTTCCCCGCCGAACTCCTCGCCGTGCGCGGCGATCACCTCGCCGGCGCGCTCTCCCTGGCGTACAGCCGGATCGTGGTGCACCGGGGGCGCGTGGTGGCGCGGACCAGCGCGGTGCGCGAGTACTGCAACTCGGCCGCCGCCGCGGAGCTGGGGCTGCCGCGGCAGGGCCGGGGCGAGCTGTCCTGACCGGCGCCGCCCGGACCTGCGGGGCGGCACCGGAGCCGTGCGGCGGATACGTCCCTTCGGGCGTACGGTCGGAAACATGCGCATAGTCATCGCTGGTGGTCATGGTCAGATCGCGCTGCGGCTGGAGCGGCTGCTCGCCGGACGCGGATACGAGGTCGCGGGCATCATCCGCAAGGCGGAACAGGGTGACGACCTGCGGGAGATGGGCGCCGAACCGGTTCTGCTCGACCTGGAGTCGGCCTCGGTGGAGGAGGTCGCGGCACATCTGCAGGGTGCGGACGCGGCGGTCTTCGCGGCGGGCGCCGGCCCGGGCAGCGGCGCCGCCCGCAAGGACACGGTGGACAAGGCCGCGGCCACGCTGTTCGCGGACGCCGCCGTCCGGGCACGCGTACGCCGTTTCGTGGTCGTCTCGTCCATGGGCGCTGATCCGGCGCACCAGGGGGACGACGTCTTCGACGTCTACCTGCGCGCCAAGGGCGAGGCCGACGCCCACGTCCGCGGCCTGGACGCCCTGGACTGGACGATCCTGCGCCCCGGTTCGCTGACGAACGACGCCGGCACCGGCCTGGTACGCCTGGAGGCGCACACCGGCCGCGGTTCGATCCCGCGTGCCGACGTGGCGGCCGTCCTGGCGGAACTGGTGGAGTCCCCGGCGACGGCGGGCCTGACGCTGGAGCTGATCGGCGGGTCGACTCCGGTGACGGTGGCGGTGAAGTCGGTGGCGGGCAACTGAGCCGAGGGCCGGTGCGCGGACGGCGGCGGGCGGTCAGAACAGGGGCAGCTGCCCGGGGAACTCCGGCAGCGCATACCCGTCCAACGACGGCTGTACGGCCCCCAGTTCCGCCTGCCGCCGCGACCCGGAGCACGAGACGAGCTCACCACCGCGCCGCTCCCCGGGCGGATCATGCCGCGCGAACCGCCCGGCGACGACGGCGATGTCACGACGGCACACCGGACAGGTTCTGCGCCGGGACGACGGCCCGGACCGGGAGGGCGCGGAGGACATGCGGCCAGTGTGCCCCGGGGCACTGACAACGCCCTGGGCGAGGAGACGCGCGAGGTGGGGCACGTCACTGCGTGATCGACGGACACGGCAACGCAAAAGACCCCCTCCATTCTGCGTCTCCGCAGATCAGAGAGGGTCTTCCCCAGTGTGGCGGCGCCAGGATTCGAACCTGGGAAGGCTGAGCCGGCAGATTTACAGTCTGCTCCCTTTGGCCGCTCGGGCACACCGCCGGGGGTGAGGCCGGTCGAACCGCTTTTCGGCGGTGCTCCCTGGCAACGACGTAAACAATACCCGATCGGGAGGGGTGCTTCGCCACTCGATTGATCGGCCCCTCGGGGACGCGGGGTGGCTAGGCTGGTGCGGATGCGGTCCGGCCTCGTGCCGGGCTCGTCGGCGTCCGCCGCGCACGCCGGCACGCACCCGATACGCACCCCGATACAAGGAGCCACAGGACATGGCCGACTCCAGTTTCGACATCGTCTCGAAGGTCGAGCGGCAGGAGGTCGACAACGCCCTCAACCAGGCCGCCAAGGAAATCTCCCAGCGCTACGACTTCAAGGGCGTGGGTGCCTCGATCTCGTGGTCCGGCGAGAAGATCCTGATGGAGGCGAACTCCGAGGAGCGGGTCAAGGCGGTCCTCGACGTCTTCCAGTCCAAGCTGATCAAGCGCGGCATCTCCCTGAAGGCGCTGGACGCGGGCGAGCCCCAGCTCTCCGGCAAGGAGTACAAGATCTTCGCGTCCATCGAGGAGGGCATCTCCCAGGAGAACGCCAAGAAGGTGGCGAAGATCATCCGCGATGAGGGCCCCAAGGGCGTGAAGGCGCAGGTGCAGGGCGACGAGCTGCGCGTCAGCTCCAAGAGCCGTGACGACCTGCAGGCCGTGATCGCCCTCCTGAAGGGCAAGGACTTCGACTTCGCGCTGCAGTTCGTGAACTACCGGTAGGAGGGGGCTCCCTCGCACGGAGGGGCGGGCACCCGGCGGTGCCCGCCCCTCCGCCGTGACCGAGCCGACGGTCAGTCGCGCGAGTTGCCGAACAGGATGCGGTAGACGATCAGCAGGACGAGCGAGCCGCCGATCGCGGCCGCCCAGGTGGCGCCGTCGTAGAAGTGCTTGGAGACCGGGTGGTCCAGCCAGCGGGCCGAGATCCAGCCGCCGATGAACGCACCCGCGATGCCGATGAGGGTCGTGCCGATGAAGCCGCCCGGGTCCCGGCCCGGCAGCAGGACCTTGGCGATGGCTCCGGCCAGAAGTCCCAGAATGATCCAACCGAGGATGCTCATGCCCTGAACCTGCCCTTCCGCGCTGTGCACGCACTGTACGGCCCTTGGGAATTCCGTGAGGAGAGCCTGTCCGTCGCGCGCGTGTTCGTGCCGTGTTGCTGCACAAGACGCCGCGGGCACACCCGGTGGTTGCACCGCTCAGTAGGGTCCAGCGCATGACACCTTCCGGTTCAGGGCTGCGGCGCACGCTGGGCGTGCGCGACGCCGTGGTCGTCGGGCTCGGCTCGATGCTCGGGGCGGGTGTGTTCTCCGCCCTGGGGCCCGCCGCCCGCGCGGCCGGGTCCGGGCTGCTGCTCGGGCTGGCCGTCGCCGCCGTGGTGGCCTACTGCAACGCCACCTCGTCGGCACGGCTCGCCGCCCTGTATCCGGCCTCGGGCGGCACCTACGTGTACGGGCGGGAGCGCCTCGGGGTGTTCTGGGGCTGTCTCGCGGGCTGGGCCTTCGTCGTCGGGAAGACGGCCTCCTGCGCGGCGATGGCGCTCACCGTCGGCGCGTACGTCTGGCCGGGGCACGCCCACGTGGTGGCGGTCGCGGCCGTGGTGGCGCTGACCGCGGTGAACTACGGCGGCATCCAGAAGTCCACCTGGCTGACGCGGGTGATCGTGGCCGTGGTGCTGGCGGTCCTCGCTTCCGTGGTGGTCGTCTGCCTGGCCTCCGCCCGGTCCGACGCCGGCCGGCTGAGCATCGGGCTGTCCTCGGGCGGCGGCGGAGTGCTTCAGGCGGCCGGGCTGCTCTTCTTCGCGTTCGCCGGGTACGCGCGGATCGCGACCCTCGGCGAGGAGGTGCGGGACCCGGCGCACACCATCCCCCGCGCGATCCCGCTCGCCCTCGGTATCGCGCTGGCCGTGTACGTGTGCGTGGCCGTCGCCGCTCTCTCCGTGCTCGGCGCGGGCGGTCTCGGGCAGGCGGAGGCACCGCTGGCCGACGCGGTGCGGGCGGCCGGGGTGCCGGGGCTGGCGCCCGTGGTGCGGGTGGGGGCCGCGGTGGCCGCGCTGGGGTCGCTGCTCGCGCTGATCCTGGGCGTGTCACGGACCACGCTGGCCATGGCCCGCGACCACCATCTGCCCGGGGCGCTGGCCGCCGTCCATCCGCGATTCAAGGTCCCGCACCGCGCGGAGCTGGCCGTGGGCGCGGTCGTCGCCGTGGTGGCGGCGGCGGTGGACGTACGGGGTGCCATCGGCTTCTCCTCCTTCGGTGTGCTGGCCTACTACGCGATCGCCAACGCCTCGGCGTGGACGCTGAGCCCGGCTGCGCGGGCACGGCTGGTGCCGGCGGTGGGGCTGCTGGGATGCGTGACGCTGGCCGTCGCCCTGCCGGCGGTCTCGGTGGCGGTGGGGGCGGGGGTGCTGACGGTGGGGGCGCTGGCCTTCGCCGTACGGCGGTGATCGTCTCGGGACCTTCCCGGTCACATTCCGAGGGCGCTGCGGTTCCTGCGCGACGCATGATCGGCTGATACTTGAGGCAGCAGGCCCCGTGGGCGGAAGCGACCCTGGAAAGGGACCGATCATGAAGCTGTTCACCCTGCTGCTCAACATTCTCTGGCTCGTCCTGTGCGGCCTCTGGATGGCAATCGGCTACCTGATCGCTGCGGTGATCTGCTTCGTCCTCGTCATCACCATCCCGTTCGGCATCGCGTCGCTGCGTATAGCCGGGTTCGTGCTGTGGCCGTTCGGCCGCACCGCCGTGGAACGGCCGAACGCCGGAGCGGGGTCGTTCATCGGCAACGTGATCTGGGTGATCTTCGCGGGATGGTGGCTGGCGCTGGGGCATCTGATCACGAGCATCCCCCTGTTCCTGTCGATCATCGGAATCCCCTTCGGCTGGGCGAACCTGAAGCTCATCCCCCTCTCGCTCATGCCTCTGGGACGCGAGATCGTGCCCTCCGACCAGGGATTCGCCGGGCGCTGACCTGTTCCGGCCACTCGCCCCACCCACCCACCCCGTCCGGAAATTCATCGGAAATTCAGGGAAACCCCAAAGGAAATGGACAGTTTTGGGACAGGGCATGCTCAAGGTGGCCCTGCCAGGGTCACCTTGAGCGACCGTCCGGCACCTCCCCACGGGTAGTTTCCTCAATGGAATAGCCGGACAACCAAGGTGGAATTCATGTCGCTTGGTAATGCACAGGCTGGTTCGGGTGTCGGCCGTCGTAATTTCCTTTACGGAACTGCCGCGACAGCGATGGCAGCAGGAGTGCTGGCTGACACCGCTTCGCGGGCCGAAGCCGCGACGGCTTCGGGATCGCCCGGCCCGATGGACGTCGTCGGAATGGCCAATTTCGACACCTCGGGCAGCTTCCGGACCCACCGCTTCCAGCGCAGGCCGGTCCGGGCCGACGACGTGCAGGTGCGCATCGACTTCTCCGGCGTCTGCCACTCGGACATACACACGGCTCACGGAGACTGGGGACCCCAGCACTACCCGCTGGTCACCGGGCACGAGATGGCCGGGGTCGTCACGGCCGTGGGATCCCAGGTGAGCCGGTTCAAGGTCGGGGACCGGGTCGGTGTGGGAACGTACGTCGACTCGTGCCGCACCTGCGAGGAGTGCAGGGCCGGAAGGGAGCAGTACTGCCTCAACTTCGCGCTCTTCACTTACGGCAATCCGCTCCCGGAGTACGCAGACGCAGCCGACTATCCCGGCGGATATCCGCTGGGGGGATATTCCACGGGAATCGTCGTGCGCGACAAGTACGTCTACCCGATCCCGAAGGCGATCGACCTCAAGCACGCGGGCCCCCTCATGTGCGCCGGCGTCACGGTCTGGTCTCCGCTGCGCAACTGGGGCGTGGGCCGCGGTTCCCGGGTCGCGATTCTCGGGGTGGGCGGACTCGGGCATCTCGCGATCCAGTTGGCCGGTGCCCTGGGGGCAGAGGTGGTCGCCTTCACCACGTCCGCCGGGAAGGCGGGTGACATCCGTCGGTTCGGCGCCTCCGACGTGGTGGTGAACTCCGACCCGGACCAGACGGCCAAGTACACACGCCATTTCGACTTCATACTCGACACCATTTCGGCCACCCATCCCCTGGATCCCTATGTGCGTCTCCTCAAGCGAGGAGCGACACTGTGCCGCGTCGGCATCGACAACACGACGCTCGCCAACGAGTTCGGGGCCTTCTCGCTCACCGCCGCCCAGAACTCCCTCGCCGGCTCGAACGTCGGTAGCGTCCGCGAGACCCACGAGGTCCTCGCGTTCTGCGCCCAGCACGGCATCCGGCCCCAGGTCGAGGTGGTTCCCGCCCGTCAGGTGGGTGCCGTGTGGCCGAAGGTGGTCGACAAGGCGGCTCGCTACCGGTTCGTGCTGGACATGAGCGACCTGCGATGACCCCGTCCCCGCCAGTTCGGCGGCTTCGGCAGGTCAGCTGACGTCTTGGACCCTTCTCACCGGTGACGGCCCGCCATCTTCTCCAGCCGGGCGATGCGGTCCGCCATCGGCGGGTGCGTGGAGAACATCTTGGTCAGTCCCTGTCCGGGGCGGAAGGGGTTGGCGATCATCATGTGGCTCGCGGTCTCGATACGGGGCTCGGGAGGCAGCGGAAGCTGCTGGGTGCCGGTCTCGAGCTTGCGCAGGGCGCTGGCGAGGGCGAGCGGGTCGCCGGTGAGCTGGGCGCCGGAGGCGTCCGCCTCGTACTCCCTGGACCGGCTGATCGCCAGTTGGATCAGGCTGGCGGCGAGCGGGCCCAGGATCATGATCAGCAGCATGCCGAGCAGGCCGGGGCCCTCGTCGTCGTCGGAGCGGCCGATCGGGATCAGCCAGGCGAAGTTGACCAGGAACATGATCACCGAGGCGAGCGCGCCGGCCACCGAGGAGATGAGGATGTCGCGGTTGTAGACGTGGCTGAGCTCGTGGCCGATGACGCCGCGCAGTTCGCGCTCGTCGAGGAGGCGCAGGATGCCCTCGGTGCAGCACACGGCGGCGTTGCGCGGGTTGCGGCCGGTGGCGAAGGCGTTCGGTGCCTCCGTCGGGGAGATGTACAGGCGCGGCATGGGCTGGCGGGCCTGGGTGGAGAGGTCGCGGACCATGCGGTACAGGACCGGGGCCTCGAACTCGCTGACCGGGCGGGCGCGCATCGCGCGTAGAGCCAGCTTGTCGCTGTTCCAGTACGCGTACGCGTTCGTGCCGAGGGCGACGAGGACCGCGACGACCAGTCCCGTGCGGCCGAAGAAGCTGCCGATGACGATGATGAGTGCGGACAGTCCACCGAGGAGTACTGCCGTCCTGAGCCCGTTGTGCCGGCGGTGCACGGTACGCCCTCCAAATCGCGCAGCGGGTGAACTCTCGGGTCCAGTGGACCCTCCTGTTCTGGTCAACGCCAGGTGGCCGCCGCGAGTTCCCTGGTACAGGCGGCGGCGCGTGTCGGCCGTACGGGTGACGTGCCCTTATGGGCGGGACGGCCTCACGCGCGCATGGGAGCACGGGTGCCCCCTGTGCGCGCGGAGAGTCATCCGAACAGGCCGGTGGCGGCGAAGCGCAGGACGAGCTGGGGTGCGCCGGAGAGGACGACGCCGAGGACGCCGGTGAGGGCGAGCGCGGCGGTGACGGGGGCCGGAACGCGGAGGCGGCCGGGCTCGCCCTCGGGGGCGCGGAACAGCAGGGCCGTCCACTGGAGGTAGTAGAACAGCGCGATCACCACGTTGACGGCCATGACGACGGCGAGCCAGCCGAGACCCGCGTCGACGGCCGCCGAGAAGACGGTGACCTTGGCGAACAGGCCGATGACGCCCGGGGGGAGACCGGCGAGGCACAGCAGGAAGAACGCCAGGAGGAGTGCGGTCAGCGGGTTCGACGCGTAGAGGCCACGGTAGTCGGTGATCCGGTTGAGGGACCTGGTACGGCCGACGAGCGCGGCCACGGCGAAGGCGCCGAGGTTCACGGCGGCGTACATCAGGGCGTACGCGACCGTGGAGCCGATGGCCTTCTGGGCGTCCTCGGTGTATCCGGCGGCGGCGATCGGCACCAGCAGGTAGCCGGCCTGGCCGACGGAGGACCAGGCGAGCAGCCGTACCGCGCTGTACGCGCGCGTGGCCTGCTGGCGCAGGGCGGCGACGTTGCCGACGGTCATGGTGAGGGCGGCCAGGCCGGCCAGGGCCGGGCCCCAGACGTCGGCGTACGACGGGAAGGCGACGACGGTGACGAGGATCAGGCCGGAGAAGCCGACCGCCTTGCCGACGACCGACAGGTAGGCGGCGATGGGCAGTGGGGCGCCGACGTAGGTGTCGGGCACCCAGAAGTGGAACGGGACGGCGGCCGTCTTGAAGGCGAAGCCGACGAGGGTGAGGACGACGCCGGTCTGGGCGAGGGTGTGGAGCTGTCCGTCGACGTGCTGGATCCGGTCGGCGACCTGGGTGAGGTAGAGGGTGCCGGTGGAGGCGTAGACGAAGCTGATCCCCATCAGGCTGACCGTGGTGGCGGTGACGGAGGACAGGAAGAACTTCAGGGCCGCTTCCGAGGAGCGCCGGTCGCCGTGCCGGATGCCGACGAGGGCGAAGGCGGGCAGGGAGGCGACCTCCAGGGCGACGACGAGGGTCGCGAGGTCGCGGGAGGCGGGCAGGAGGGCGGCGCCCGCGGCGGAGGAGAGCAGCAGGAACCAGAACTCGCCTTCGGGGACGCGTCGCCCGGCGTCCTTCAGCGCGGTGACCGACAGCAGGGCCGCGAGGAGCGCGCCGCCGAGGACGAGGAACTGGATGACGAGGGTGAACCGGTCGGCGGTGTAGCTGCACGCGTGCGTGGCGCCGGTGAGGCAGAAGGTGCTGCGGTCGCCGTCCAGGAGCGGCAGCAGCAGGAGGGCCGAGGCGGCGAGCCCGGCGACGGACACCCAGCCGAGTACGGCCTTCCTGGCGTCGGACACGAACAGGTCGGCGACGAGGACGGCGAGGGCGACGACGGCCGCGAGGGTGGGCGGGGCGATCGCGAGCCAGTCGACGGACTGCACCACCGACTGGGCCAGGGGCTGGGCCAGGGCGCTCATCGGGTGCCTCCTGCGAGGAGCTGCTGCACGGCCGGGTTCGTCAGGCCGAGGAGAGCCTTCGGCCAGAGCCCGGCGACGACGGTGAGGGCGACGAGCGGGGTCCAGGCCGCGAACTCGTAGCCGCGGACGTCGGCGAGCTCGGGGACGTCCTGCGGTACCGCGCCCATGCAGACGCGGCGGACCACGACGAGCATGTACGCGGCCGTCAGCAGCGTGCCGAACGCGCCGATCGCCATGAAGGTGAGGAACGCGGGGCGGCTGAGGTCCGCGGCGGGCTTGAACGCGCCGAACAGCGCCAGCATCTCCCCCCAGAACCCGGCGAGGCCCGGCAGTCCGAGGGAGGCGACCGCGCCGAAGGCGAGCAGGCCGCCGAGGCGGGGGGCCTTGCCGTACAGCGCGGCGCCGGTCTCCTGGGCCAGGGTGTCGAGGTCGGTGCTGCCGGTGCGGTCCTTCAGCGCGCCGACCAGGAAGAAGAGGAGGCCGGTGATGAGGCCGTGGGCGATGTTGGCGAACAGGGCGCCGTTCACGCCGGTCGGGGTGGTGGTGGCGATGCCGAGCAGGACGAAGCCCATGTGGCCGACGGAGGAGTAGGCGATGAGCCGCTTCAGATCTCCCTTCGCACCTTGCTTGGCGAGGGCCAGGCAGGCCAGGGATCCGTAGATGATGCCGACGACGGCGAAGGCGGCGAGGTAGGGCGCGAAGGTGTGGAAGCCGTCCGGGGCGATCGGGAGCAGGATGCGGACGAACCCGTACGTACCCATCTTCAGCAGGACGCCCGCCAGCAGGACCGATCCGACGGTGGGCGCGGCGGTGTGGGCGTCCGGCAGCCAGCTGTGCAGCGGCCACATCGGCGTCTTGACCGCGAGCCCGATCCCGATCGCCAGAACGGCGATGACCTGCACGGATGTGGTCAGCGACCGGCCGTTGTCAGTGGCGAGTGCCACCATGTCGAACGTGCCCGCCTTGATTCCGATCAGGAGCAGGCCGAGCAGCATGACCACGGACCCGAGCAGTGTGAAGAGGATGAACTTCCAGGCGGCCCGGGTCCGGCCCTCGCCGCCCCAGCGGGCGATGAGGAAGTACATCGGGATGAGCACCGTCTCGAACGCGAGGAAGAACAGCAGCAGGTCGAGGACGGCGAAGGTCGCGAGGGTGCCGGACTCGAGGAGGAGCAGCAGCGCGACGAAGGCCTTCGGGTTCGGGCCTGCGGCGGTCGGCGGTGTCGGCCGCTGATGGTGCTGCTTGAAGTACGAGTAGAGCGCGCAGAGGAAGGTCAGCAGCGCGGTCAGGACCAGAAGGGGGAGGGAGATGCCGTCGATGCCGAGGTGGATCCGTACGTCGAGTGCGGGGATCCAGCTGATGTCGGTCGTGGCCTGCATCTTCGACGGATGGTCGTGGTCGAAGCCGAGTGCGAGGACGATCGCGGCGATGAGGACCGCGCCGGTCACGGTGACGCCGTGCCGGAGCACGGCCTGCTCGGGCGACTTCCCCTTCAGCCCGGGCGGGGCCGGCAGGAGAGCGGCGAGCGCGCCCAGGAGCGGGGCGACGACGACGAATGCCAGAAGGAACTGCATCACGGACTCGTTGATATCGATCACGCCTGCTCACGCTCCCGAGGCGACGAGGAGGACGGCGACCGTCAGGACGACGGTGCCGGCGAGCAGCGCGCTCACATAGGTCTGCACATTGCCGGTCTGGGTGCGCCGCACGGCGGCCCCGAGCAGCCGGGGCAGCGCGGCCGCGCCGCGTACGTAGGTGTCGACGACCTCGCGGTCGAGGAACCGGACGAGGCTCGCCGCGGCCTGGACCGGGCGGACGAACAGCGCCGCGTACACGGCGTCCAGGTGGAAGCCGACGGCCGCGTGCCGGTGCAGCGGGCCGAGCAGCAGCCGTCCGGGGTCGGCCGGGTCGGGGGCGTAGGCCACACCGCCGTAGACGGGCGCGTGGCTGGCGATGGCCTCGGCCTCGACCAGTCCGGCGTCGCCCTCGGGGTGGGCGGCGACCGCGCCGAGGGGGAAGCGGACGGCGAGTGCGGTGGTGCGCTGCCAGACGCCGTAGGTGACGATCCCGCCGACCAGGGCGAGGCCGGTGCCGAGGATGGAGGTAAGGAGGGTCGGGGTGAGGTCACGGCCGCCGAACCAGTCGGGCAGCGTCCGGTAGGCGAAGGCGCCGAAGGCGAGGGACGGGACGGCGAGCACCCACAGCACGACGGTCATGGTGAGCGGCTGACGGCCGTGGTCGGGGGCCTCGGCTCCGCGCCCGCGGAAGGCCAGCAGCCACAGGCGGGTGGCGTAGGCGGCGGTGAGCAGGGCGGTGAGCAGGCCGGCGACGAGGACGAGCCAGCCCGCGGCGGCGGGGGCGTGGCCGGTGTGGCCGGTGGCGGCGTGCTCGGCGGCGCCGAGGACGGACTCCTTGGAGAAGAAGCCGCTGAAGGGAGGGATCGCGGCGAGCGCGAGGAGCGCCACGGTCATCGTCCAGTAGGCGTCGGGGATGCGGTCGCGCAGGTGGCTCATGCGGGACGTCGCGGCCAGCGAGTTGGTGCCGGAGGCGTGGATGATCACGCCGGCGGCGAGGAACAGCAGCGCCTTGAAGGCGCCGTGGGAGAGGAGGTGGAAGACGGCGGCGCCGCGGTCGCCGACGGCGAGGGCGCCCGTCATGTAGCCGAGCTGGCCGATCGTCGAGTAGGCGAGGACGCGCTTGATGTCGTCCTGGGCGAGCGCGGCGAGACCGGAGCCGGTCATCGTGACGGCGGCCATGACGGCGAGGACGAGCAGCGCGGCCGAGGAGGCTTCGAAGACGGGGAGGAGACGGGCGACGAAGTAGACACCGGCGGCGACCATCGTCGCGGCGTGGATCAGCGCGGAGACGGGTGTCGGGCCCGCCATCGCGTCGGGGAGCCAGGTGTGCAGCGGGAACTGTGCCGACTTGCCGGCCACGCCTGCCAGGAGCAGCAGGGCGATCAGCGTCGGGTGGTGCAGGCCGCCGCTCGCGACGGTGCCGAGGACGCGGGTGATCTTGAACGACCCGGCGTCGGTGCCGAGTGCGAACAGGCCGATGAGGAAGGGCACGTCACCGAGCTTGGTGACCAGGAAGGCCTTGAGTGAGGCGGCGCGGGCTTCCGGGGTCTCCCAGTAGTGGCCGACCAGGAAGTAGGAGCAGATGCCCATGACTTCCCAGCCGACCAGCAGCACGATCAGGTCGCCCGAGTAGACGACCAGGAACATCGCGGAGGTGAACAGGGAGACGAGGGCCGCGTAGGAGGGGTAGCGCGGGTCGTCGCGCAGGTAGCCGGTCGAGTAGATCTGCACGCAGGTGGCGACGACGCCGACCAGGACGGCGACGAGGGCGGCGAATCCGTCGATGTACAGGGCCAGCTCGATCGGGACGGAGCCGGTGGGTGTGAGTTCGGTGGCGGCGGTGATCGCCCGGCCGCCGCCCTGGCGTACGGCGACGAGCACGGCCAGCGCCAGGGAGGCGAGCGGCGGCAGGACGGCGAGCGGGCGGGTGAAACCCGGGGCCGTGCGGCCGAGCAGCAGTCCGGCGACGGCGCCCAGGAACGGCAGGAGGGGGACGAGGACGGCGAGGGTGGTCGTGGTCACGCGGGGGCCTCAGCCTTCTCGGCCGCGGGGGCGTCGCTGTCGGGGCCGTCACCGGCGTGGCCCTCGGCGGTGTCGCGGAGCCGGTCGATGTCGGAGGTGCCGCGGTTGCGGTGGACGGAGAGGACGATGGCCAGGCCGATGCCGATCTCGGCGGCGGCGATGGCGATGGTGAACAGGGTCAGGGCCTGGCCGGAGTGCAGGGTCTCCCGGGCGGCCTTGCTGAGCCAGACGTCGAAGGCGACCAGGTTCAGGTTGACGGCGTTGAGCATCAGCTCGACCGACATCAGGACCAGGATCGCGTTGCGGCGGGCGAGGACGCCGTACAGGCCGGTGCAGAACAGGAGGGCGGAGAGCACGGCGGGATAGGCGAGGTGCATCAGCGGACACCTTCCTTGTCGGCCGGGTCGGCTCCGTTGCCGTCGCGGGCGCCGGGGACGGCGCGGCCGGTGCCGGTGGCCGCGTACGCCTTCGCCTTGCGGGACAGGACGATCGCGCCGACCAGGGCGGCGAGGAGGAGGACGGAGAGGGCCTCGAAGGGGAGGACCCAGTTCTGGAAGAGGCTGGCGCCGGTGACCTCGGTCGAGCCGGCGGCCGGGCCGTCCAGGTCGATCCAGGTGGTGCGGAAGGCGTCGACGACCACCCAGACCAGGCTCGCCGCGGCGGTGACGGCCACGGCGAGGGCGGCCCAGCGGTTGCCGGAGTCGGCGTCCGGGGAGCGGCCGATGGGGGCCCGGGTGAGCATCAGACCGAACAGCAGGAGGACGACGACGGAACCGACGTAGATGAGAACCTGCACCCAGGCGATGAACTCGGCGGTGAGCAGCAGGTACTCCACCGCGAGTCCGCCGAGGGCCACCACCAGCCACAGGGCTGCGTGCACCAGCTGCCGGGTGGTGACGGTGATCAGCGCGGCGCCGAAGGTGACCAGGCCGACGAGGAGGAAGGCGATCTCGACGCCGTTCGGGGAGAGGAAACCGTGGGTTTCGGCCGCGAGGCTCACGAGTCTCCCTCCTGCGGCCCGGCCGGCCGGTCCTGAGCGGCCGCCAGCTTCTCGGCCGCCTTGCGGGCGGTGGCGATCTCCTTGGGTTCCTCCGCGCCGGGGTCGAGGGCGGGCGGGGCCGGGACCGTCCACATCCACTCGCGGAGCTTGTCGCGCTCGTGTGTGAGGTCGCGGATGTCGGTCTCGGCGTACTCGAACTCCGGGGACCAGAACAGGGCGTCGAAAGGACAGACCTCGATGCAGATACCGCAGTACATGCACAGGGAGAAGTCGATGGCGAAGCGGTCGAGGACGTTGCGGCTGCGTTCGCGGCCGCCGGGGGCCGCCGCCGGGAGCGTCTCCTTGTGCGAGTCGATGTAGATGCACCAGTCCGGGCACTCACGGGCGCACAGCATGCAGACCGTGCAGTTCTCCTCGAACAGCCCGATGACACCGCGGGTGCGGGGCGGGAGGTCGGGCTGGACGTCCGGGTACTGCTCGGTGACGGTCTTCTTCGTCATGGTGCGCAGGGTGACGGCCAGGCCCTTGGCGAGGCCGGAGCCGGGGACGCGGGGCCGGGTGGGCCGGAGTGGCTCGGCCACTAGGAGATCACCACCTTGACGATGCCGGTGAGGGCGATCTGGGCGAGGGAGAGGGGCACGAGGAGGGTCCAGGAGAGCTTCTGCAGCTGGTCCTCGCGCAGGCGGGGATAGGTGACGCGGAGCCAGATGACGACGAAGGCGAGGATCGCGGTCTTCAGCAGGGTCCAGACCCAGCCGAGGCCGTCGGCGCCCCAGGGGCCGTGCCAGCCGCCCAGGAAGAGAACGGTGGTCAGGCCGCACAGAACGACGATCCCGGCGTACTCGGCGAGCAGGAACAGGGCGAAGCGCAGGCCGGTGTACTCGGTGTACGCGCCGAAGATGATCTCGGAGTCGGCGACGGGCATGTCGAAGGGCGGGCGTTGCAGTTCGGCCAGTCCGGCCACGAAGAAGACGACCGCGCCGACGATCTGCCAGGGCAGCCACCACCAGTGGAAGGCGTGGAGGATCCCGGGGATCGACACGGTGCCCGCCGCCATCGCCACCGAGGCGGCGGCGAGCAGCATCGGCAGTTCGTAGGCGAGGAGCTGAGCGGCGGTGCGCAGGCCGCCGAGGAGGGAGAACTTGTTGGCGCTGGCCCAGCCGGCCATGAGCGAGCCGAGGACGCCGACGCCCATCACGGCGAGCACGAAGAACACGCCGGCGTCCAGGACCTGGCCGACCGCGCCCTCGCCCGGGCCGATGGGGATGGCGAGGAGCACCAGGAGGTACGGCAGGAGGGCGACGGCGGGGGCGAGCTGGAAGATGCGGCGGTCCGCGCCCGCGGGTACGACGTCCTCCTTCTGCGCGAACTTCACACCGTCCGCGATGAGCTGCGCCCAGCCGTGGAAGCCGCCGGCGTACATCGGGCCGAGGCGGCCCTGCATGTGGGCCATCACCTTGTGCTCGGTCTGGCCGACGATCAGGGGGAAGGTGAGGAAGACGACGAACACGACCAGGAGTCGCAGGGCGACGTCCAGCGCGTCGTTCACTGCGGGCCTCCTGTGGGGTCGTTGCGGGTGGGGGACTCCTCGCCGGGTTCGACGCCGGACTCCGGCTCCGGCTTTCGCGCCGGCTCCGGCTCGGACTCCGGCTCCCGCTCGCGCTTGGCCTCCGGTTCGTCGAAGGCCGGGCGGGCGTGGTGCCAGGGGGCGTCCGAGCTGTGCGGGGCGGTGGAGCGCGGGGCGGGCCGGGCGGAGGTGTCCGGCGGCGTCACCGTGGGTTCCGTGGGTTCCGTGGGCGCGGTCGACTCCGCACCGCCCGCACTCCGGGCGTCCTGTGCACGCTGCGAGGCGGACCCCCCGGTCGCGCTGCGGGCCCGGCGCGGAGCCGTGGGCGGTGCCTGGTCCGGGGTGGCCTCCGCGGCAGCGGCCTCCGCCGCGGCCTGGCTCACCGATCCCTCCCCGGCGGTACGCGTCCGCCGCACCGGCCGCTCCCCCGCCGCACGCGCGGGCCGCTCCCCGGCGGCCGCCGCGCGTCCCGCGCCGCGTGCCGGGCGGGCCGGGGCCGGGGGCAGCTGGCCCTTGAGGGGGCCCCACTCGTTGGGGTCCGGGACGCCCGGGGGAAGCATCTGGCGGCGCTTGGGGCCGCCGTGCGCGGCGCCTGCCGCGGACTCCCCGGGTTCCTTGGCGCCCGGCCAGGCCTTGGCGACCCGGGCGGCCAGGACGAAGTCCTTCCGCAGGGGGTGGCCCTCGAAGGTCTCCGGCAGGAGGAGGTGGTCCAGGGCGGGGTGGCCCTCGAAGCGGACGCCGAACATCTCGTGCGTCTCGCGTTCGTGCCAGGCCGCGCCCGCGTAGACGCCGACGGCGGAGGCGAGCGTCGGCGTCTCGTGCGGGACCGTGGTCCGCAGCAGCAGGCGGCGCACCGGGGAGAGGGCGACGACGTGCGCCGAGACGCGGAAGCCCGTGCCCGGTTCGTCGACCGCGCTCAGCCAGTCGAAGTAGGTGCAGGACAGGGTGGTGCGCGCGGTCTCCAGCGCGGGGATCCAGGAGGAGGACGGTACGTCGACCGTCAGGACCTCGTAGGACTCCTCGGCCGTGGCCTCCGTGCCGAAGAGGTCCCCGACGGGGACGGGGAGCCAGCCGACCGTGGTCATCGGGCGTCACCGTCCCCGCCGGTGGACTGCGCCGGGGGCCGCACCAGGCCGCTCCGCAGGGCCGCGGTGGAGGGGCGCGGGGCTCCGGTGGAGCCGTAGCGCTCGCCGAGCGACTCCTGGGCGATCTTCTCCTGGAGCTTGAGGATGCCCTGCAGGAGGGCCTCGGGGCGGGGCGGGCAGCCGGGCACGTACACGTCTACCGGGATGATCTGGTCGACGCCCTTCGTCACCGAGTAGGAGTCCCAGTACGGCCCGCCGCAGTTGCTGCACGCGCCGAAGGAGATGACGTACTTGGGCTCGGGCATCTGCTCGTACAGGCGCTTGACGGCCGGGGCCATCTTGTCCGTCACCGTGCCGGAGACCACCATCAGGTCGGCCTGGCGCGGGCCCGGCGCGAACGGGATGACGCCCAGGCGGATGAAGTCGTGGCGGGCCATGGACGCGGCGATGAACTCGATCGCGCAGCAGGCGAGGCCGAAGTTGAAGACCCACAGCGAATAGCGGCGGCCCCAGTTCAGGACGACCTTCATCGGCTCGGGGGCCAGACGGGCGAGCGCGCCCAGCCGCTTCGGCTCGGGAAGCGGGACGGGCTCGGAAGGAACGGGGGTCACGTCCATGCCAGGACGCCCTTCTTGTATGCGTACAGCAGGCCCACGGCGAGGAAGCCGAGGAAGATGAACATCTCCACCAGGGTCGTGGCGCCGTAGCCGGGGGCGGCGAAGACCGTCGCCCAGGGGAACAGGAAGACCGAGTCGACCGCGAAGATCACGTAGAGGAAGGCGTAGACGTAGTAGCGGACCTGGGTGTGGGCCCAGCCCTCGCCGACGGGATCGACGCCGCACTCGTAGGTGAGCAGTTTCTCCGGGGTGGGGACGACCGGCCGCAGCAGGCGGCCCGCCCCGAAGGCGACCGCGACGAACAGCACGCCGACCAGGGCGAGCAGTCCCACGACCGCATAGGACCGGAAGTAGTCCGCCGCGACGACGGTCGAGCCCCCCAACGTCTCCCGCACCCTGCGTCCCTCGCTCCCTGACCCGGTGACCGCGGTGAACCGTGAATCGTCGACCGCGGTGGTTGACGTGATCCGACGATGTGTACGCACGGGAGTCTAGGCCCTGATAAAGAGCGGGTAAGCAGCCCGTCACGCCTCGAGGCGGTCGAGCACGGTGAGGGTGGGGTTTTCCCCCGTGCACGGCGGCGGCGGACCTCATGGCGCGGTGGCGCCGGGCACGGCACCCTGACCCGTATGACCGCACCCGACCCCAGTGCCGCCGACCACCGTCCGCCGCCCGCCCGCTTCGCCTTCGACCAGCACACCTGGAAGGAGATCGCGCACCTCCTGGCCAACCTGCCGGTGGCGGTCTTCGGCTTCGTCTACGTCTTCAGCGTGCTGTTGGTCAGCGGCGTCCTGACCCTCACCGTGGTCGGGTTCCCGCTGCTCGCGGCGAGCCTGCTGGGCGCGCGTCAGCTGGGGAAGCTGGAGCGGGCCCGGGCGCGGGGCCTGCTCGGGGTGCGGGTGGAGGAGCCGACGCCGCTGCCGCTCAGGAAGGGCGGCGGGCTGTTCCAGCGGCTGTGGATGGCCCTGAAGGACCCGGTGGGCTGGCGGACGCTGCTGTACGACCTGATCCGGCTGCCCTGGGGCGTCCTCACCTTCGCCGTCACCTTCTCCTCGCTGTTCGTGCTGTGGCCGGTGCTGCCGTTCATCGCGCGGGGCCTGGCGAACGCGGACCGGGCGATGGTGCGGGCCCTGCTGTCGCCCTCGGACGAGCTCGAACGCCGTATCGCCGAACTGGAATCCGACCGGGGAGTGGTGGTGGACACGGCGGCGGCCGACCTGCGGCGCATCGAGCGCGACCTGCACGACGGGGCGCAGGCCCGGCTGGTCAGTCTGGCGATGGGGCTCGGCCTGGCGAAGGAGAAACTGCTGGAGGACCCCGATTCGGCCGCCGCGATGGTCGAGGAGGCGCACGGCGAGGTGAAACTGGCGCTCCAGGAGCTGCGCGACCTGGCGCGGGGCATCCACCCGGCCGTCCTCACCGACCGCGGCCTGGACGCCGCCCTGTCCTCCGTGGCGTCCCGCTGCACGGTGCCGGTGAAGGTCACCACCGACCTGGCGGAGCGGCCGGCCGCCGCGATCGAGGGCATCGCCTACTTCACCGTCTCCGAGCTGCTGCAGAACGTCAGCAAGCACAGCGCGGCGAGATCCGCCTCCGTCGAGGTGTGGCGGTCCGAGGACCGGCTGATGCTCCAGGTGTGGGACGACGGGCGCGGCGGCGCCCGGCTGGACGGCGGCACGGGGATGCGGGGGCTGGCGGAGCGGCTCGGCGCGGTCGACGGGCTCTTCGTCGTCGACTCGCCCACAGGCGGCCCGACCACCGTCACCGCCGAGCTGCCCTGGCGGGACCGGACCCAGGCCCCCGGGCAGGGGTGGGGATAACCCCCCGGCCAAGACGCCGACGGCCTCCATGGCCCGTCGACCTGCGCCGCAGCAGGCTGGACGCAGGCAGGGACGTACGGCGGCACAGCCGGCCGCGAGGGCGACACAGCCACCCCCACGAGGAGAACGGGACGAGACCGATGGCCACGGAGTACGGAGACGGGTACGGGCAGAGGTACGGCCGCGGCGGCCGGGCCGGACACCGCGGCACCGACGACCGGGGGCACCGCCCGCACCGGCTGCCCGCCGCGCTGCGGGCGCCGCTGGAGGGCCGCAGCTGGCGCGAGTTCGGCTACGTCCTGCTGAGCCTGCCGATCGCCGTCCTGACCTTCTGCTACGCCGTGACGATGGTGGCCCTCGGCGCGGGCCTGCTGGTGACGTTCCTCGGCATCCCGGTGCTGGCCGGGGCGCTGGCGGGCTGCCGGGGCCTGGGGGTGCTGGAGCGGGCGCGGGCACGCGGGCTGCTCCGCCTCGAGGTGGCCGAACCCGAGCCGCTGCGGGTGGGCGGCAACGGCCCGCTGGCCTGGATGGGCGCGGTCCTGAAGAGCGGCACGTCCTGGCGGCACCTGCTGTACGCGCTGCTGCACTTCCCCTGGGCGGTGCTCTCCTTCGTCGTCGCCGTCAACTTCTGGGCGTACGGCTGGGCGCTGCTGACGTACCCGCTGTGGTTCTGGCTGTTCCCGGTGTACGGCGGCCAGGGCGGCCTTCAGCTGTACGGCGACGCCCACCACAGCGTCTACCTCGACAACCCGTTCGAGATCACGGTGACCGCGCTGGTCGGGCTGCTCTTCACGCTGGCCACGCCGTGGATCGTCCGGGCGCTGACGCTGGTGGACCGGCTGATGGTGCAGGGGCTGCTCGGGCCGTCGCGGCTGGCCAAGCGGGTGGTGGAGCTGGAGTCCGACCGGGGTGTCGTGGTGGACACGGCGGCGGCCGACCTTCGGCGCATCGAGCGCGACCTGCACGACGGCGCGCAGGCCCGGCTGGTGGCGCTCGCCATGGACCTGGGGCTGGCGAAGGAGAAGCTCGCCGAGGACCCGGAGGCGGCCGCCCGCATGGTCGAGGACGCGCACGGCGAGGTGAAGACCGCCCTTCAGGAGCTGCGCGACCTGGCGCGCGGCATCCATCCCGCCGTCCTGACCGACCGCGGCCTGGACGCCGCCCTGTCCGCCGTCGCCTCCCGCTGCACCGTGCCGGTCCGGGTCGAGGTGGACCTCGCCGAACGGCCGGCCCCCGCCATCGAGGGGATCGCCTACTTCACCGTCTCCGAGCTGCTGCAGAACGTCAGCAAGCACGCCCGGGCCACGTCGGCCACCGTGGACGTGTGGCGGTCGGAGAGCCGGCTGATGCTCCAGGTCGTCGACGACGGGGCCGGCGGGGCCGATCTGTCCGCCGGGTCGGGGCTGGCCGGGCTCGCCGAACGGCTGGGCGCGGTGGACGGCATCCTCCTGGTCGACTCCCCGGCCGGGGGCCCCACCCGGGTGACGGCGGAGCTGCCCTGGCGCCGTTGACCCGTGAATCTCCGTGTCCGGGCACGGCCCGCGCCCGATGCTGGAATGCTGGACCTTCGTACGAACACGTGACGACGGGCGCGGACAGGTACGCGGACGGATTCGCGGACGGGTAGGCGGGACGGGCTGTGGGGGGCCGGGAGATCGTGGAGGACAGGGTGCGGGTGGTCATCGCCGAGGACTCGGTGCTGCTGAGGGAGGGCCTGACCCGGTTGCTGACCGACCGCGGGCACGAGGTCGTCGCCGGGGTGGGGGACGCCGAGGCGCTGATCAAGACCATCGCCGACCTGGACGCGCAGGCCACCCTGCCGGACGTGGTGGTGGCGGACGTACGGATGCCGCCGACCCACACCGACGAGGGCGTCCGGGCGGCCGTACGGCTGCGCAGGGCGCACCCCGGGCTCGGGGTGCTGGTGCTGTCACAGTACGTGGAGGAGCGTTACGCCACCGAACTGCTGGCCGGTTCCAGCCACGGCGTCGGTTATCTGCTCAAGGACCGGGTCGCCGAGGTCCGCGAGTTCGTGGACGCGGTGGTACGGGTGGCCCGGGGCGGCACGGCACTGGACCCGGAGGTCGTCGCGCAGTTGCTCGGGCGCAGCCGCAAGCAGGACGTGCTCACGGGGCTCACTCCGCGCGAGCGGGAGGTCCTGGGGCTGATGGCCGAGGGCCGCACGAACTCGGCGATCGCCAAGCAGCTGGTGGTCAGCGACGGAGCCGTGGAGAAGCACGTCAGCAACATCTTCCTGAAGCTGGGCCTCTCGCCCAGCGACGGGGACCACCGGCGGGTGCTGGCGGTCCTCACCTACCTGAACTCGTGACGGCCGGGGCACCGGGGAGAGGGCGGCCGGGGCACCCCTGCGCATCGCCGTCCATCATGCGAATGGCCGAGGGAAGGCGACCCTAAGCGACGTAGGGTTGATCCTGGGAAGGTCCACGGGACGACCACGCCCCGGACAGCCGCCTCGAAGGAGGTCCAGTTCAGTGACCAGCCAGGTCAGCAGCGCAGCGGAACAGGCCGACGGAGCCGTCGTGGGAGTACAGCGCAAACCGGCGGCGGGGAAGGACGTCCGCCGTCTGGACCGGGTGGTCATCCGGTTCGCGGGTGACTCGGGTGACGGTATGCAGCTCACGGGTGACCGGTTCACGTCGGAGACGGCGTCGTTCGGGAATGATCTGTCGACGCTGCCGAACTTCCCGGCCGAGAT
>NZ_JBEXLP010000104.1:0-23860 GCF_040610035.1 Streptomyces sp. NPDC004542 | reverse complement strand
CACCGGAACCGTCACCTTCACCGGCCCCGGCGGACTCAACACCACCGTCCCCCTCAACACCGACGGCACCGCCTGCGCCACCACCACCAACCTGGCGACCGGCACCGTCACCGCCGCCTACAACGGCGACGAGTGCTTCACCCCCTCGACCGGCACCGCGAACGCGACGGTGAACAACGCCCAGTCCAAGACCGTGCTCACGGTCACCCCCAACCCGGCGGTCTGCGGTCAGCCGGTGACGTTCTGCGCCACGGTCACGACGGTCGCGCCGGGCAGCGGCACTCCCACCGGATCGGTCACCTTCGTCGGCCCCGGCGGCTTCGTCCAGACCGTCGGGCTCGACGCCGGCGGAAGCGCCTGCGTCACCACCACCGCGAACACCAGCGGAACGGTGATCGCCGTCTACGACGGAAGCACCTGCACCAGTCCGTCGGCCGCGACGGTGAGTCTCACCGTGAACCCCGCGCCCACGACACTCACGGCGGGCCCGGCGCAGATCCGCGTGCGGACGAACGGCACGTTCGTCATCCCGTCGATGAGCGCCACGCTCAAGCTCACCTCCGGCGGCGCTCCGCTCGCGGGGCAACTGGTCACCTTCAGGGCGAACTCACCGTTGGGCCCCATGGTCCTCGGGACGGCGCTCACCGACGCCGCCGGGGTGGCGACACTGGCCCCGCCGCCGCTGCCGGTCCCCAGCACGATCGTCACGGCGAGGACTTACACCGCGTCCTTCGCCGGAACGAGCTGCTACGCCGCGTCCTCCGCGACGGCGCCGCTGACGTTCGTCCCCTACCCGCTCCTTCCCTGACCGCGCCCCGGTCACCGCGCCGGACAGTCGCCGGACCGGGACCGGGACCGTACCGGGGTGGCAGCCGCCGCCCCGGTACGGGCGCGCCCGAGGACACGCGCAGTGCCCTCGATGACGCGGGACGCCGCTTGGGCGTCCCGCGTGTCACGTCCGGGCCAGCGGGTTCGGCAGG
This sequence comes from Streptomyces sp. NPDC004542, assembly GCF_040610035.1. NCBI lineage: Bacteria > Bacillati > Actinomycetota > Actinomycetes > Kitasatosporales > Streptomycetaceae > Streptomyces > Streptomyces sp. NPDC004542. The sequence goes on along the minus strand of NZ_JBEXLP010000104.1, from coordinate 22,880 downwards.
GGCAGGTAGCGGGCGTCGGCGCCGTCCGCGCCGGTCCAGCGCAGCAGCAGGTTGGTCTTGCCGGGCAGGGTGGGCGAGGCGAGCAGGGCGGGGATCTCCGGGAGGTCGTGGGCCGCGAGGGCGCGGCGGGCGGCCGGCCAGGGGTCGAGGCCCGGGTGGTGCTCGGCCAGGGCGGCGGCGATCTCGGTGAGGTGGTTGACGACGAGGCAGTAAACCAGCCGTTCCCAGCCGGCCGCGCGGGAGACGTCCGGCAGCAGCTTGACGCCCTCGGCGTCCCGGAACAGCGCCTGCACGGGCGTGCCGGAGGCGTCGACGGCGACCAGGGTGTTCTGGAGGTGGGCCTCCAGCACCACGCCGTGACCGGCGAAGGCGGTCACGGCCGGGGGGACGACCTGGCGCAGGTACGCCTCCCACCAGAGCGCCGGGTCGGCGGCGCGGGCCAGGGGGTTGCCGTCGAAGCCCTCCACGAGTCCGGCGGCGAGCAGCGGGGTGGCGCCGGGCAGCAGGTGGCCGCGCAGTCCGTCGCGGACCAGGACGGCCAGTTCCTCGAAGGCGAAGGCGGCGGTGCGGTAGCCGCGGTCGCCGAGCCACGCCGCCGGGCCGTCGTACGCGGCGAGGGCGCCGGCCGCGGCCGTGTCGTTGCGGCGTAGTTTCCCCAGGTCGTGGCGCCACAGGCGGCGGATGTCGTTGGTGATGCGCACATCCAGGCTGAACTTCAGGTACAGATCGCGGCCGGGCTCGTACAGGGTGCGCACCGCCGCCGTCGGCCACAGCTGGAACGGGGTCGTGCCCAGGCGGACCAGGCGGCCGTCGGCGAAAGCCGGGGCGAGGGCGGGTCCGGCCAGGTCGAGCTGCCAGGGGTGGGCGGGCAGCAGCCGGTAGCCGGGCGGGGCGGTGCCGAGGGCGTCGAGCGCGGAGGTGTCGCCCTCCTCGGCCACCTGGTCCTCGCGCACGCCGAGCAGCGCCAGCGGGAAACGGGCGTACGCCTCAGGGGCGTACGGCAGCCAGGCCGCGACGGGGCCGCCGCCGCGCGCCTTGGGCGCGGGGTGGTGAGGGTGTCCGGTGATGAGGGACTGTTCGGAACGCAGGTACGGGTCGTCGGGCGGCGTCGCCCGGGCGCGTGCGGCGAGCAGCGCGGCGACCGCGTCCCGGCTGTCGGTCATCTCGACGGGCAGGTCGTCGTTGGAGCTGCCCGTGTGCCGGCGCAGTTCCTCGGCGACCAGTTTCACCAGCTCGGTGTGGCCGACGGGCCGCCAGACGCCGGCCGTGCGCACCTCGGGCTCGGCGGGCCGCCGCCGGCCGCGCACCCGCAGCAGACGGCCGGTGCCGGGCAGCCGGTACGTGTGCCGTTCCCCGCTCGCGGCGAGTGGCTCGGCCACCTCCCGCAACAGGCAGTTGAGCAGGGGTGCGGCCGCGTACGCGTCGGCGCGTTCCGCGACGCGGTCGCTCGGGGGCATGTGGTCCACGCGATCCATTCGTTCTTCGTCCGGGATCCGATCGCGATCAGTATGTCTGTCGTGCCCGGCAACCGTGCCCGTCACTACTCCGTACCCGAGGAGCCGACCGTGTACCGCCCTCCCGTCTCCCCTCGCCCTTCCGAGGAACGCCCTCCGGGCCACCGCACCGCCGAGACCGAGACCGAGGCCGAGGTCGCCGGGGAGCTGGCCGCTGTCCGGCCCGGCCTGGTGCCCCGGTACACGGCCGCGCTGCCGAGTGCGCGGGCGGCCGTGCTGACCCGGCTGTGGCGGGCGCTCGCCCATGAGCCGCTGCCGTGGATCAGCCGCCGGGTGCCCGGGGCGGGCGGCCTGCTCCTGCGGCTCGCCGACGGCCGGGTGCTGCGCGGCCCGCACCCGGATCCGTACGCGACCGGCGACCACGTCACCGCCGTCCACCTCGACGGCGTCGCCCACGTCGACCCGGCCCGGCTGATGACGGACCTCGCGGTGCCGCACGCCACGGCCTTCGCCGCCGAGCTCGGGCACAGTGTCGCCTCGCTGGCCCTCTCGCGCGCCGGTGGGCCGGATCATCCGGGTCATCGGGAGGAGTGGCCGGTGGGCGTCCTCGCGGGCGAAGGCCCGGAGGGGGACTGGGAGTGGGAGCAGCGGGTGGTCGACGGGCACCCGTTCCACCCGGCCTGCCGGTCCCGGCCCGGCTTCTCGGTGGCCGAGCAGCTCGCCTACGGGCCGGAGCACCGGCCGGTGGTGGAACTGGGGACGGTCCCGGTCCCGGCGCGGGAGTGCCTGCTGACCGGGCTGTGGCCGGACGAACTGCGCGACGGGGAAGAGCTGTTGGTGCCAGTACACCCGTGGCAGGCGGCGCACGTGCTCAAACGGCCGTGCGACGCCTGGTCGGACGCCCGTCCGCTGATGTCCCTGCGCACCCTCGCGCTGCCCGGCCCCGGCGGACCGCACGTCAAGACCGCGCTGAGCGCCCGGCTGACGTCCTCGGTGCGGGACATCTCGGCGTACTCGGTGGGCGCCTCGGCGACGCTGTCGGCGTTCGCGGAGGATCTGGCGGCCCGCACGGACGGCCTGCTGCACGTCACGCGCACCCTCGGCGCGGTGTCGGCCGGCTCCCCCGACCTGGCGGCCCTGCTGCGCGAGTCGCCGCGGCTGTACGCCTCCGCCGACGAGCACGTCCTGCCGGTGGCCGCCCTCGCCACCACCGCGCTGCCCCGCTCCCCCGCCTGGCTGGCCGAGTTCACCCGCCTCGCCCTGCGGGTGGGCCTGCGTCTGCTGGAGCTGGGCGTCGCCCTGGAGGCCCACGGCCAGAACCTGCTGGTCATCCTGTCGCCCGACGGCCGGCCCCGCCGGCTGGTCTACCGCGACCTGGCCGACATCCGGATCAGCCCGGCCCGGCTGACCCGGCGCGGCATCACGCCCCCCGGTCTGACCGGCCGGCTGGTCACGGACGACGAAACGGCCCTGCGCCGCAAGCTGTTCGGCTCCCTCGTGGCCGGCGCGCTGGCCGCGACGGCCGGCTCCGGCCCGGCCCTCGCCACGGCCCTGGCGGCGGCGGTACGGGATCTGCCGCCCGGCCCCGACCTGACGGCCCTGCGCGAAGACCCGCTGCCTACCAAGGCGTTGACCCTGATGCGGTTGTCACCGGGGACACCGGGCGACCAGTGGGCCACCCTGCCCAACCCCCTCGTTTTGGAGCCCGGCACCCGAGATCAATAGGATCCGCCGATGATCAGAAGACAACGGCTGGCGGCAGGGATCTGTGCCCTGCTCGCCGCGCTGACGGCAGGGCTCGCGTTCCCCGCCGGGGCGGCCGCCGACGAGACGGACGACCAGGCGGCCCCCAAGGTCGAGCTGGTGCTGGACGTCAGCGGCTCCATGCGGGCGCGGGACATAGACGGCGGGTCGCGGATGTCCGCGGCGAAGCAGGCGTTCAACGAGGTGCTCGACGCGACGCCCGAGGAGGTCCAGCTCGGGATCCGCACGCTCGGCGCGAACTACCGCGGCAACGACCGCAAGACGGGCTGCAAGGACACCGCGCAGCTCTACCCGGTCAGCACGCTGGACCGCACCGAGGCGAAGACCGCGGTCGCCACGCTGACGCCGACCGGCTGGACCCCCATAGGTCCCGCACTGCTGAAGGCGGCCGACGACCTCGACGGCGGGACCGGCACCCGCCGCATCGTCCTGATCAGCGACGGCGAGGACACCTGCCAGCCGCTGGACCCGTGCGAGGTGGCTCGCGAGATAGCCGCCAAGGGCATCGGGCTGACCATCGACACCCTCGGCCTGGTGCCGGACGCCAGGACCCGCGACCAGCTCAGCTGCATCGCGGACGCGACCGGCGGCACCTACACCGACGTGCGGCACAAGGAGGAACTCAGCGACCGGGTGGGTCAGTTGGTCGACCGGGCGGCCGACCCGGTGGTGACTCCGGTCGCCACCGAGGGCACGAACGCCTGCACGGACGCGCCCACGCTCAAGTCGGGCCTGTACACCGACCGTGAGGAGTTCGGGCAGCAGCGCTGGTACAAGGTGTCCGTCGACCCCGGCCAGGAGCTGCGCGCCTCCGTGAGCGTGGCCGACGACCGCGCGACCGCTCCCGGCTACGGCGTGCTGCTGCGGGCGGTCACGGTGCACGGCCGGGAGATCGTGCGCGGCGAGGCCGCGGGCAACGGCCGTACGGACATGATCTCGACCGGTCTGCGCTACCCGAGGCCGGAGAGCGACGACGAGGACGCTCCCGCCGAGACGGTGTGCCTCCAGGTCACCAACTCCTTCTCGGCGTCCGCCGGGGTGAAGACCACGCCGGGTCTGCCGCTGGAGCTGACCGTCGACGTGGTGGACGGTCCGGACCAGGCGGGCGACGTGGCCTCCTTCGGCCTCGGGCGCGGCTGGTGGCTGCTCGGCGCGCTGGTGCTGGCCGGCTTCGTCGCGGGTCTGCTGTGGGGCTGGCTGTCGCGCTGGCGGGTCGCGGTCTGGAGGACCAACTGATGCGAATGACACGAGTACTGAGTGCCGCGCTGCTGGCCGTCGGACTGGCCTCCGGTCCGGCCGTCGCCGACTCCTCGCCGTCCCCGAGCGCGTCGGACGACAGCAAGGCGCCCACCCAGGCGGGCACGTCCTTCCGCACGGCGACGGAGATCGACCAGGGCGAGCAGGCCACCGCCAGCGGTTCCACCGGCGACTACCTGTACTGGTCGTTCCCGGCCGACTCCGGGCAGCGCCCCACGGTGAAGGCGACCGTGAAGCTGCCGGACGCGCACGCCGCGCAGAGCTGGCAGATCGACGTGTACGACGGTCTGCGGCGCCGCCAGTCCTGCCAGTACGGGGCGCAGACCCGCACCGCCGCCCAGGGCACCGGCACGGTGGAACTGGCCTGTGTGCTGCGCACGGTCCGCGCCTGGTCGGAGCCGTGGGCCAACGACCCGCTGCCGGGCACGTACTACATCCGTCTGACGGTCCTCGACCTGCCCGCGGCCGACCTCGGCAAGCCGGTCGGCGCCGAGGTCCGGGTCGACTCCAAGGACATCGGCGGCGCCGCCGCGGTGGACGGCTCGCTGGCGAAGCCGCTCGTCCCCGGGATCGCCGCCAAGTCCGCGGACGACGGGGACGGTTCGGCGAAGTCGGCCGTGCTGTCCGCCATCGAGCCGGACGACGGCTGGTCCTCCGGCTGGTGGACCGACCGCTGGGTGTGGACCGCGGTGGGCGGCGTACTGGCCGCGCTCGCCGGGATCGGCGGGTACGCGCTGACCCGCGGCGCGGGACGGCCGCCAGGGGTGCCGCCGAACGCCTGACGTGACAGAAGGCCCGCCGCCCGGCGGGCCTTCGCCTTTTCGGCCGCCCGCTCTCAGGCCTCCCGCAGCGCCTTGGCCACGGCGCCGTCCCCGGTCACCTCGACCCTCCCGTCCCGCACCGCCTCCAGGAGGCTCGACTCCCCTTGGGCGAGCGCCGTACACGTCCCGGCGTCCATGACGAGCCGGGCGTCGGGCTCGTCGGGGGCCCGCCCGTCGCCGTACACGGGTCCGTCCTCGGCGCCGAGGTACAGGTGGAAGTCGCCCTCCTCCAGCCGGACTTCGACCAGTCCCGCCCCTTCGAGCTCGCGCAGCAGCGGCAGCGCGAACCAGTGGGCGCGCAGCGCGTCGGTGGGCCGCCGCTCCCCCAGCTCGGCCCGGCCCCACTCGCCCAGGGCCAGCAGCACCGGCAGCAGCTCCCTCCCCCGAAGGGTGAGTTCGTACACGAAGGCGGCCCCGGGCGGAGGCAGCCGGCGCCGGGTCGTGAGCCCGTCGCGTTCCATGTCCTTCAGCCGTGAGGCGAGTACGTCCGTGCTCACGCCGGGCAGGTCCGCGTGCAGGTCCGTGTAGCGGCGCGGGCCGGCGAGCAGCTCCCGGACGATCAGCAGGGTCCAGCGGTCACCGACGAGGTCGAGGGCGCGGGCGGCGGAGCAGTACTGGTCGTAGCTTCGGCGAGGTGACATGTCCCGCAGTCTAGACATGTCGTTGGACTTTCCAAGCGTGAACTTGGTAAAACCAAGCAACACACCGAACCGGAGGGGCGAGCGCGCATGGAGTTCCGGCAGTCGAACAAGCTCAGCGAGGTCTGCTACGAGATCCGCGGCCCGGTGATCGAGCACGCCGACGCGCTGGAGGCCGCGGGCCACAGCGTGCTGCGCCTGAACACGGGCAACCCCGCGGTCTTCGGCTTCGAGGCGCCGGAGGAGATCCTCCAGGACATGATCCGGATGCTGCCGCAGGCGCACGGCTACACCGACTCGCGCGGCATCCTCTCCGCCCGCCGTGCGGTCGCCCAGCGCTACCAGACCCTGGGCCTGGAGGTCGGCGTCGACGACGTGTTCCTCGGCAACGGTGTGTCCGAGCTGGTGTCGATGGCCGTACAGGCACTGGTGGAGGACGGCGACGAGATCCTCATCCCCGCCCCCGACTTCCCCCTCTGGACCGCCGTCACCACCCTGGCCGGCGGCAAGGCGGTGCACTACCTCTGCGACGAGCAGGCCGAGTGGTACCCGGACCTGGACGACATGGCGGCGAAGATCACCGACCGCACCAAGGCCGTCGTCATCATCAACCCCAACAACCCCACCGGGGCGGTCTACCCGAAGGAGATCGTCGAGGGCATCCTCGACCTCGCCCGCCGGCACGGCCTGATGGTGTTCGCCGACGAGATCTACGACCAGATCCTGTACGACGACGCCGTGCACCACTCGGCCGCCGCGCTCGCCCCCGACCTGGTCGTCCTCACCTTCTGCGGCCTGTCGAAGACCTACCGGGTGGCCGGCTTCCGCTCCGGCTGGCTGGTGGTGACCGGCCCCCGGCAGCATGCCAAGGACTACCTGGAGGGCCTGACCATGCTGGCCTCCATGCGGCTGTGCGCCAACGCGCCCGCGCAGTACGCCATCCAGGCCGCGCTCGGCGGCCGCCAGTCCATCCGCGAACTCACCGCGCCCGGCGGCCGGCTGCGCGAACAGCGCGACGTGGCGTGGGAGAGGCTCAACGAGATCCCCGGCGTCTCCTGCGTCAAGCCCAAGGGCGCGCTCTACGCCTTCCCGCGCATCGACCCCAAGGTGCACCCCCTCCACGACGACGAGAAGTTCGTCCTCGACCTGCTGCTGAGGGAGAAGATCCAGGTCGTCCAGGGCACCGGCTTCAACTGGCCGGCCCCCGACCACTTCCGCATCCTGACCCTGCCGTACGCGGACGACCTGGAGGCGGCGATCGGCCGGATCGGCCGCTTCCTGAGCGGCTACCGCCAGTAGCCGGACCTGGCCGACCGCGGCACCGCTCACCCCAGGGCCACCTCGCACCAGACCGTCTTGGTGTACGGGTCCTGGGAGGTCGTGCCCCAGTGACCGGCCAGCGCCTCGACGAGGAGGAGGCCCCGGCCCGACTCCGCTTCGGGTGAGGCCGGCGGCAGGGTGCCGGGTGCGGGCGGCCGACGGTCGGCACGGGCATCGGTCACCTCGATACGCAGCGCGGGACCCTGCGGATACAGGGTGAGACACAGGCGGAAGTCCCGGCCCCGCACCCAGCCGTACAGCACCGCGTTCGCGGCGAGTTCGGCCACCAGCAGCGTCACGGTGCGGCCGGCCTCCGAGTCGTACGGCCAGCCCCAGACGTGGAGCCGCTCGGCCGCGAGGTGACGGGCGAGGCGGGCGCCCTTGGGCGTGGCCGGGAGACGGACGGCGAAGTGGCCCGTGGGGGAACGGTGTTCATCCGTCGTGGGGGAGATATCGACGTTCATGTCACCCAGCGTGGTCGGCTGTCCCTGCCGTGAACAGCCACGACGACAGTACGCGGCGTCAGTGTCCGGTCGCCGTCCGGCCCTGTCCGGAGAGTGCCGCGTGACGCGGCGGGCCGGTGGGGCGTTGGACACCGGTGGCACGTGGAGGTGGGCGGATGGAGTCATACGACGGCGAGGACGAGGAGTCGGCGGCCGTACTGCGGACGGTCGGCAAGGTCGTCAAGATGTGGCGGGAGCTGAGAGGGCTCACCCAGGCCGAGCTGGGCACGGCCATCGGCTACAGCGAGGAGCAGGTGTCCTCGGTCGAGCGGGGACGCCGGGCGCCGAAGGCACAGTTCCTGGAGGCGGCCGACCGGGTACTGGACGCGGGCGGGATGATCGCCGGACTGAAGAAGGACGTGGAGGAGGCCCGCTATCCGAAGAAGGTGCGGGATCTGGCGAAGCTGGAGGGGGAGGCGGTCGAGTTGTGCGCCTACGCCAACTCCGTCGTACACGGCCTGCTGCAGACGCCGGATTACGCGAGGGCGCTGTATGGGATGCGTCGGCCGCCCTTCACCGAGGAGGAGATGGACCGCCGTGTCGCCGCACGCATGGGCCGCCAGGAGATCTTCGATCGAGACCCCGCGCCCGTTTTCAGTTTCGTCCAGGAAGAGGTGACGCTGCGCCGTCCACTCGGAGGCAGAATGGTGATGCGGAAACAACTCGAACGCCTGTTGGAGGTCGGTCAGCGGCGGAACGTGGAGATCCAGGTGATGCCCACCGACCGCGAAGACCACGCCGGTCTGGACGGATCACTCCAGCTGCTGCGGCTCAAGGGGGGAGACACGGTGGCGCACAACGAGGTACAGCTCACCAGCCGCCTGATCTCACTTCCCAAAGAGATCCAGATCTTCGAGGTCCGCTTCGGCATCATCCGCGCCCAGGCTCTCACGCCCCGTGAGTCGCTGGCCTTCATCGAGAAAGTACTGGGAGAGACATGATGACCAACCCCACGACGGCCAACGGTTCCGCGCTGCACTGGTTCAAGAGCAGTTACAGCACCGCCGACGGCCCGGAGTGCGTGGAGGTCGCCTTCGCTCCCCGGACCATCTACATACGGGACTCCAAGCACGGCCAGGGCCCCCAACTGGCTTTCGGGACAGAAGAGTGGGCCGCCTTCGTCTCGTACGCCGCCGATCACTGACGTACGACAGGGAACCACGGCGGCGGGCGGCCCCCAGCACAGGTACGCCGTCCGCCGCCCCCTCGCTCCGACGGAAGCTCGGCCGGAATCGGCCGTTAGCGCACCCTCCGGCCGATATCCCTTGTTTCCTGGTCATTGGCGCTTCGCCAGACCGGATCAAGCCGAGGGGGACCGAGACGATGAAGCGAGTTGCCGCCGTGACTGCGGCTGTTGCGCTGAGCTGGGGGCTGAGCACGACGTCCGCGAGCGCGACGTCGCAGTATGTTCACTTCCAGAACCTGGCGATCAGTCACGGGGCCGGCTCTGGAGCGTTGCTGCCGGAACTTCTCGTCCCGCCCCTAGCCTGTCCGCATGGGTGATCTCTTTCTGGTCCGGCACGGTGAGACGGAGTGGTCGCGGTCCGGGCGGCACACCGGCTGGACGGACGTGCCCCTCACCGAGCGGGGGCGGGCGGAGGCGCGCCGGCTGGTGCCGTTGGTCAGGGAGCAGCGGATCGGGGCGGCGTTCGTGAGTCCGTCGCGGCGGGCGCGGGAGACCGCCGAACTCATCGGGGTGGACGATGCCCGGGTCGACTCCGATCTGCGGGAATGGGACTACGGCGGCTACGAGGGGGTGACGACCCCGGAGATCCACCAGATGCGGCCGGACTGGTTCCTGTTCACCGACGGGGTGGCGCCGGGGCCGCCGGAGCATCCGGGCGAGACGCCGGAGGAGGTCGGGGAGCGCGCCGACCGCGTCCTGGCAAGGGTGGCCGCCGCCGACGCCGAGGGCGGGGTCCTGCTGGTGGCGCACGGGCACTTCCTTCGGGTCCTCACCGCCCGCCGGCTGGGCCTGCCGCCGCGGGACGGGGCGCTGTTCCAGCTGGCGACCGGAACGCTGTGCCGGCTGGGCACGGAGCACGGGCGGCCGGTGATCGCGGAGTGGAACATGCGGCCGGGGGTGTAGCGGAGGTGCGTTGTCGGACCCGGGTCGTAGTCTTCGAAAGGAGCCGACACCGGGGAGGAGCACGCCGTGACCCGACCGCCGACCGCCGCGCAGCGGCGTGTCATTGATGCCGCCGACCCCGTCACCGGGCGGCTGAGGGGGACGGAGGCGCAGCTCGCCGCCCTGGTCCAGCGGGGGCTGGCCTTCCGGCATCCGCGTCCGCCGCACGACCACTTCCTGACGCCCGCCGGGCACCGGATACGTCAGGCGGTGCCCGGCGGGAGCGAGGAGAGGGGGGAGCCGGTGGCAGTGCCCGCGTCCGGTGGGGTCTTCGCGGCGCGCGTCGGTGGCGAGGAGGACCCTTCCGGCTCCGGCCCGGCGCGTGAGCGCGAGGTGCACAGCGCCTGGCAGGGGCTGGTGGAGCTGCGCCGGATGACCAACCCGGACGGTGCCACGGACCGGCCGTGCTCCTGGGAACGCACGCATCTGGTGCGGGCCGCCGCGCTCGCCCTGGAGGCGGCCGGGCACCGTCCGGCGGGCCGGGACGACGACGGTTACCGGGTGCGCGCGACCCCGCAGCCGGAGGCGGTGGCCGTGTACGCGCCGGACGGGGAGGCGCTGCGGGCGTGCGCGGCCACGCTGGAGCGGGCGGGCTGGCAGACCGGGGAGTACACGGAGCCCAGGACGAGAGTGCGGTATCTGCTGGCATCACCCCGGCGGGTGTGAGGCGCGTGCCAGGATCGGTGGCACAGAAGAATCGAACGCGAGAAGGGAAAGCAGTGACCGAACCGTTTTCCGTCCGTGTGACCGTCCGCGGGTACGAGACCGACGTACAGGGTCATCTCAACCAGGCGGTGTACCTCAACTACGCGGAGCACGCCCGCTGGACGCTGCTGAAGGCCGCCGGAATCAGCCAGGCCGAGCTGATCGGCCGGGGCGTGGGCCCGGTGGCGCTGGAGACCACCGTCCGCTACCGCAGAGAGCTGCTCGCCGGTGACGAGGTCGACGTGACGTGCGAGTTCGAGTGGGGCGACGGCAAGACCTTCCGCATCCGTCAGGAGATACGCAAGACCGACGGCACGGTGGCCGCCGAGGTCGTCGGGGTGGGCGGCATACTGGATCTCGAGGAGCGGAAGCTGGTCGCGGATCCGCGGGAGATCTTCAAGGAACTGGCCTGTGACCTGAGCCTGTTCGGGCTGTAGCCCCCTGCCCCGCCTACGCGTCGAGCAGTTCCGGCCGGTGCTCGGCGTCGTAGGCCGCCCGCGCCTCGGCGATGTGCACGCGGTTGCGCTCGGCCCAGCCGGTCGGCCTTTGCAGCGTCTCGTGCAGTTCGCGCGCGACCGGGGTGAGTTCGTACTCCACCTTCGGCGGCACCGTGGGATGCACCGTCCGCGTCACCAGTCCGTCGCGCTCCAGGTTGCGCAGGGCGAGCGTGAGCATGCGACGGCTGATGCCTCGATGCCGCGTTCGAGTTCGAGTTCGGTGAAGCGGATCGGCCCGTGCGCGGCCGCGACGAGGATCTGCACGCTCCACTTCCCGGACACCCTGTCAAGAACTTCCCGGACCGGGCACGCGTGCGCGTGCGCGCGACCTGGGCGGTAACACCGGTGTTCCGGGTGGCGACGGGGATCGCGCCGGCCGCGCCGGCACTGGCGGCGGTCGTACTGCGGACGCGGCGTCGGGACTGAACCCACGCCCGGGGGAGCGGGGCGTCCCGCTCCCCCGGTGTCGCGGCCCGGGGCGGAGTCGGCCGCCGCTCAGTCCCCGGCGGCGATCCGTGCCAGGCGCTGGGCCTCCCGGCGCGTGGAGCGGGCGATCTCGTCCTCGTCGACGGTGAGCAGGCGGCCGTCCGCCACGATCTGCCGGCCGCCCACGAACGACGCCGTGACCGGGGCCGCCGCGCCGAACACCAGCGCGGTCACCGGATCGGCGATGGAGGCGTGGGCGAGGGTGTCCAGCTTCCACAGCACCAGGTCGGCCAGCTTGCCCGGCTCCAGCGAGCCGGTCTCGGCGGCGCGGCCGAGGACCTGTGCGCCGCCGTAGGTGCCGAGGCGCAGGGCCTGCCGGGCGTTCAACGCGGCCTCGCGGTGCGGTCCGAGACGGCTGACGAGGAGGGCGTTGCGCAGTTCGGTGTGCAGTTCGCCCGACTCGTTCGACGCGGTGCCGTCGACGCCGAGGCCGACGGGGACGCCGGCCGCCAGCATGTCGGGGACGCGCGCGATACCGGCCGCCAGGCGGGCGTTGGAGGACGGGCAGTGGGCGACGCCGGTCCCGGTGCGGGCGAACGCGGCGATGTCGGAGTCGTTCATGTGGACGCAGTGCGCCATCCACACGTCCGCGCCGAGCCAGCCGGTGGACTCGAAGTAGTCGGTCGGGCCCATGCCGAACAGCTCGTGGCAGAACTTCTCCTCCTCCACGGTCTCCGAACCGTGGGTGTGCAGGCGCACGCCGAGGCGGCGGGCCAGCTCGGCGCCCTGCCGGAGCAGTTCGGTGGAGACGGAGAAGGGCGAGCAGGGCGCGACGGCGACCTGCGTCATCGCGTCGGAGGAGGCGTCGTGGTGCCGCCTGACGGTCTCCTCGGTCGCGGCGAGGGCGCCGTCCAGGGTCTCGACGGCGAAGTCCGGGGGCAGTCCGCCGTCCTTCTCGCTCCGGTCCATGGAACCGCGGGCGAGGGTGAAGCGGACGCCCGTCTCCCGGGCGGTGCGGATGATCGTGCCGGCCAGGTCGCCGCAGCCCCGTGGGAAGACGTAGTGGTGGTCCATGGCGGTGGTGACGCCGCCGCGGGCCATCATCGCCAGCGAGCCCTGCGCGGCCGCGCGGACCATCGGCTCGTCGATACGGGCCCACGTCGGGTACAGCGCGACCAGCCAGTCGAAGAGGTTGTGGTCCGTGGCCAGGCCCCGGGTGATCCACTGGTAGAAGTGGTGGTGGGTGTTGACCAGGCCGGGGGTGACCAGGTGCCCGGAGGCGTCGATGCGGCGGACGACGTTCTCCAGGACCTCGGGGGCCCGGCCCGGGCCGAGCGACTCGATCACGTGGTCCGCCACGACCAGGTGCCCCGAGGGGTACTCGGTGTCCGCCGCGTCCACCGTCGCGATCGCCGCGTTCTCGATGACGACGCGCTGCGCTGCTGCCATGGTCCGTCCTTCAGAGGTTGGTGAGGTCCGCCGGGATCTTCGCCTCGCACCCGTCCCGCAGGACGGTGGCCTCGATGAGGCCGTAGGGGCGGTCGGCGGCGAAGTACACCGCTCCGTCGGGGGTGTCGTTCTCCATCCCGAAAGGCTCCAGGTCCACCAGGAAGTGGTGCTTGTTCGGGAGGGAGAAGCGGACCTCGTCGATCTCGTCGCGGTGGTCGATGATCCGCGTGCCCATGGCGTAGAGGGTCTGCTGGAGCGAGCGGGAGTACGTCTCGGCGAAGGCACGCAGCAGGTGGTCCTTGACCTGGGCGTACGACGCGTCCCAGGCGGGCGTCTGCCGCTCGTCGCCGGTCCAGTTGAAGCGCCAGCGGGCGGAGACGTCGGTGGCCAGGACGCGGTCGTGGGCCTCGGGGAGGGTCGTGTACTCGTCCCTGACGAAGCCCCGGAACTCGGAGTCGGTCGAGTTCAGGACGGTCAGGTCCTTGAGGCCGGAGACGACCTCCCAGGACGAGCCGTCGTAGGTGACCTGGGCGAGCCGGGTCTCCTGGCCCTTGCGGACGAAGGAGTGCGCGCCCTGCCCGGCGTGCTCGATCCGCTCCCAGGCGTACTCCTCGACGCGGACGCGGGCCCGGTGGATCGGCTCCTGCGAGGTCACGAAGTGCCGGGCGAGGTGGATGCCGAACTGCTCGGGCGACTCGACGCCGTACTCCTTGGCGAACGCGTACACCGTGTTCTTGGTGGTGTCGGTCGGCAGGACGTGGGCGTTGGAGCCGCGGTGGTGGACCTCGTCCATGTCGCCGGAGAGCGACACGGACACGTTCAGGTCCCTGATGTGGTGGGTGGCGCCGTTCCGGGTGATCTTGACGACCCGGTTCTCGGCCTTGCCGTACTGGTTCGGTCCCAGGATGGGCATGTGTCTGCTAGCTCCCTCGGTAAACGGAGTAGCCGAACGGGTTGAGCAGCAGCGGTACGTGGTAGTGCTCGCCCGGTGCGACGGCGAACGTGACCGTCACCTCCGGGAAGAACACCCCGGGGCCGCTGTCCCGGTGCGGGGGGGCGTCCTGCCGCTCCTCGGCTCGCTTCTCCTCGAAGTACGCCTCGACCGCGAAGTCGAGCCGCACGTGGGCCGTCCCCGCCGGCAGGTCCGGCAGGTCCCTGCACCGTCCGTCCGCGTCGGTCGCCGAGCCGCCGAGCGCCTGCCATGCGGCGTCGCCGCCGCCGCGGGCCGCGAGCCGGACGGTCACGCCGGCGGCGGGGCGGCCGGTGCTGGTGTCCAGGATGTGCGTGGACACGGAGGCGGTGGTGGGGGTGCTCATGGTGTCAGGTGTCCTGTTCGACGAGTCGGGCCAGCCGGATGCGGTTGATCCTGCCCAGCTCGGTGCGGACGATCTCCCGTTCCCGCTCCGGCGGGTTCCCGATCCGTGCCCTGAGCGCGTCCCGCATCTCCTCGCCGGTCCGCCCGGTGGCGCAGATGAGGAACACGTGGCCGAACCTGTCCTGGTAGGCCAGGTTGAGTTCGAGCATCTCCGCCCTGAGTCCGGCGGAGGCGCCGGCCATGCCGCGCTGCTCCCGGGCCGACGCCGCCTCGCCCGGCTCGGGGCGGCCGATCGGGGGGTGAGCGGCCATCGCCTCCTCGAGGTCCGCGCCGGTCAGCTCCGCCATGGCGGCGTCGCTCGCGGCGTACAGGTCGTCGGCGGTGGCGTAGGGGCGGGCGGCCAGCAGCCGGCCGGCCCACGCCGTGGAGGCGCACGCCTCGTGGAGGACGGCGAAGGCCGCGTGCTCCTCCAGGGTGTTGAACCGGGCCAGGCCCCGGGGCGTGGAAGTCGAAGTCACGGGAGCCTCCGTGGCCGCGAACGGCCCTCGTGCGGAACGGGCTCCCGCCAGCTAACGCCCTCCGGAAGACAACGTCAACACTTTGTTGAAAATTCTGTGTGACGCGAGCGGGCCGGCGGGTGCGCCGCTCAGGCCTGCTTCTCGCGGTTGAGGTAGTTGTAGACGGTGAAGCGGCTGACGCCGAGCGCGCTCGCCACGGTCTCCACGCCGTGCCGGACGGCGAAGGCGCCGCGCGCCTCCAGCATCCGTACGACCTCCTGCTTGGCCTTGCGGTCGAGGTCGGCCAGCGGTCTGCCCTGCTTGCGCTCCAGGGCGGCGAGGATGTGGTCGAGGGAGTCGGCGAGCTGGGGCAGGCGTACGGCGACGACGCCGACGCCCTCCCAGGCGAGCACGACGTCGTCGGGGCCGGCCTCGTCCGGTGGCAGCAGCTCGCCGCCCATGGCGTCGACCAGGGGTTTCACGGCCGTGATGAAGGGCTCGTCGCCGTGGCCGCTCACTCGCCCTCCCCGATGACGTTGACCTGGAGCGTGATCCGGGTGGCACCGGCCTGGAGGGTCTTGCGCAGCAGCGCGTCCACGGCCGCGAGCACGGCGTCGGTGCCCCCCTCCGCCGTGTTGCCGAAGGGGCCGACGTCCACGGCGTCCAGCTCCGCGGCCTCGACGACCTCCCGCGCCACCAGGGCGTGCGCGGGCGCCTCGTCCAGGTCGAAGGGCTCGGTCGTGAACTCCACTCTCAATCGCACGCGCTCAACCTAACGCGCGGTGACGGCTTCCGCCGAGCCCTCGTGACAAGCGGGAGCGGGCCGCGGTCCTCGTCGTTTATCCGGTTGAGATCGCCGGCCCGAGGCGTGTTGGCTGACCGCATGGTGCTCGGAGACCTGGTGAAGCTGCGGCCGCTCGAACCGTCGGACGCGGAGGCGATGTGGCGGTGGCACACCGACCCCGACGTGATGCGCTGGATGGACGAGGGCTACGTCCCGTCGCTGGCCCAGGTCAGGAAGCGGATGGAGGAACGGCCGCGCAACGGGTACGGCGAGGTGCTCTTCGGGATCGAGGTGCTCAGCGACGCGGCCCTCATCGGCGTGGTGCGGCTGCGGGACGCCGAACCGGAGACCGGGTGCGCCGAACTGGACCTCTACCTCGGTGAGAAGGACTGCTGGGGGCGCGGCTACGCCACGGACACGATGCGGACGATGTGCCGCTACGGCTTCCGGAAGATGCGGCTGCACAAGATCTCGCTGACCGTCGTCACCGAGAACCACGCGGCCCACCGGGTCTACCAGAAGGTCGGCTTCGTCGACGAGGGCAGACTGCGGCAGGTCTTCCGGCGCGACGGCCGGTGGTACGACATGTTCACGATGGGCCTGCTCGAGGACGAGCTGCGCTGACGCCCGTGCCGCCGGTCCCCCGGGGTGCGGACCGGTGCCGCCCGCAGCAGCCTGAAGGCATGACACATCCACCGGCACGGCATCCGCGCATCGTGGTGCACTCCCCCGCCCTGGACGGCTCCCGGCGGGTCACCGAGGGCGAGGTGACCCTGGGCGTCGCCTCCCACCTGGACGACGTGGCCGAGATCCTGCGGCTGGCCGACCTGGACCAGATCGCGGTCGAGGAGAGCGACCTCATCGACTGGCAGGGCGGCGGACCGGACGACTGGCCGGGTCTGTCCGAGCACCCGGAGCCGTGAGGGCCCGTACGCACGGGCCCCCTGGGCGGGCACGTTCCCGCCACACGGGCGCCCGAAAGCCGTCAAGGGTGCGGCAAGTGAGGGACAAGGGGGCCCGCCCGGACGACGATGGGGGGCATGTCCGAGAGCGTGCCGGTGCGCTGCCCGGCCTGCCGGCGCGCACACGTCTACAACGCGCCCTGGTACCCGTGTGCCTGCGGAGCCCCGGTCAGCCCGCCGCTGGACCGGGGGGCCGCGCCCACCGCCGTCGCGCACCGGGCGTGGGACGAGGACTGGGTCACCGTGGCGTGCGCCTCCTGCGGGCGCCGGAACCAGTGGCCGCACCCGGAGCTGGGCTGCCCGTGCGGGACGGTGCTGCGGCTGCCGGTCTCCGGGGCGCCGCCGGCGGCCCGCCCCGGACCGGACCCGCACCCGGAGCGCCGCCCGGAGCGCCCTCCGGACGGCCGTCCGCCGTTCCACCCGGTGGCCATCCGCACCGCGCGCGACGCGGTCACCGCCGCGGCGCTCTATCTGCGCCGGCTCGGCTACCGGGACATCCGGCGCGCCGACCAGCGTCCCCCGTCCGGGATCGGGCTGGCCGCGCGCGGGCTGCTGGCCCAGGTCGACCCGACCGCACGGCCGGCCTCGCTGCGGGACGTGGAGTGCCTGTGGCTGACGGCCATGACGGAGTCCGCCGACTGCCTCTACTTCACTCTCGCCGGGTACGAGGAGGCCGCCCGCGTCCGCGCCGACGGCCTCGGCATCCCCCTGTTCGTGCTGGACCTCACGGGCACCCCGCAGCCGGTGAACGCCGTCGCCGACGACCTCGGCGCGCCGGACGCCTGAGCGCGCGGGAGCCCTACCGCCCGTACCGCTCCCGCAGTTCCACCTTGCGGACCTTCCCGGACACCGTCATCGGAAAGGTGTCGAGGACCTCCACCCGGCTCGGCACCTTGTAGTGCGCGAGCCGTCCGGCGCAGAAGTCCCGTACGTCCTCGAGCGCCGGCGGGTCGGCCGGGTCGCGCGGGACGACGCAGGCCAGGACCTCCTCGCCGTAGGTCTCGTGCGGCACGCCGACGACCTGGACGTCGCGGATCTTCGGGTGGGCGTAGAGGAACTCCTCGACCTCCCGGGGGTAGATGTTCTCCCCGCCCCGGATGATCATGTCCTTGATGCGGCCGACGATCTCGACGTACCCGTCCTCCCGCATCACCGCCAGGTCGCCGGTGTGCATCCAGCGTCCCGCGTCGATCGACTCGGCGGTCTTCTCCGGCTCGTCCCAGTAGCCGAGCATCACGCTGTAGCCGCGGGTGCACAGCTCCCCCGCCGTGCCGCGCGGCCGGGTCACACCGCTCACCGGGTCGACGACCTTCACCTCCAGGTGCGGCAGCACCCGGCCGACCGTGCCGGTGCGGTGCTCGAGGTCGTCGTCGATCCGCGTCTGCAGCGACACCGGGGACGTCTCGGTCATGCCGTAGCAGATGGAGACCTCCGCCATGTGCATCTCGGCGACCACCCGTTTCATCACCTCCACCGGGCAGGGTGAGCCCGCCATGATGCCGGTGCGCAGCGACGACAGGTCGTAGGCAGCGAAGTCGGGGAGGTTCAGCTCCGCGATGAACATGGTGGGCACGCCGTACAGCGAGGTGCAGCGCTCCCGCTGGACCGCCTCCAGTGTGGCCGCCGGGTCGAAGGACGGCGCCGGGATCACCATGCAGGCGCCGTGCGAGGTGGCCGCGAGATTGCCCATCACCATGCCGAAGCAGTGGTAGAAGGGCACCGGGACGCAGATCCGGTCCTGCTCGTCGTAGGCGATCGCCTCCCCGACGAAGTAGCCGTTGTTGAGGATGTTGTGGTGGGAGAGGGTGGCCCCCTTGGGGAAGCCCGTCGTCCCCGAGGTGTACTGGATGTTGACGGGGTCGTCGCAGGACAGCTCGGCCGCCCGGGCGAGCAGTTCCGCGCGCCGGTCCGACGTGCCGCGCCCGGTCATCGCGTCCCAGCTGGGGTCGCCGATGTACACGGTCTCCCGCAGCCGGGGGCAGCGGCCCCGCACCTCCTCCACCATCGCCCGGTAGTCGCTGCTCCGGTGGCTCAGCGAGGCGAACAGCAGGGAGATCCCGGCCTGGTTCAGGACGTACTCCACCTCGTGGGTGCGGTACGCCGGGTTGATGTTCACCATGATCGCGCCGACCCGCGCGGTGGCGTACTGCACCAGCACCCACTCGGCGCAGTTGACCGCCCAGATGCCCACCCGGTCGCCCTTGGCGACCCCGCTCGCCAGCAGCGCGTACGCCAGCCGGTCGACGTCGGCGGCGAATGCGGCGTACGTCCAGCGCCGTCCGGACGGCATGTCCACCAGGGCCTCGCGGTCCGGCCAGGCGGCGACCGCCCGGTCCAGGTTCGCCCCGATGGTGTCGCCGAGCAGGGCGGTGGGGCCGGTCCCGTGCGTGTACGACGGTTCGCTCACCGGAAGTCCTCCTCGCGGTACTCCTGGTCGGAGCCCGCCGCCGTGGCCTCGCGCAGCTCGATCCGGCGGATCTTGCCGGAGACGGTCTTGGGCAGCGCGCCGAACTCCAGCCGGCGGATGCGCTTGTAGGGGGCGAGGACCTCGCGGGAGTGCTCGAAGAGCACCTTGGCGGTGCCGGGGCCGGGCTGCCAGCCCTCGGCGAGGACGACGTACGCCTTGGGCACGGCCAGGCGCAGCTCGTCCGGCGCGGGCACGACGGCCGCCTCGGCCACGGCCTCGTGCTCCAGCAGGGCGCTCTCCAGCTCGAACGGACTGATCTTGTAGTCCGAGGCCTTGAAGACGTCGTCGCTGCGCCCGATGTACGTCAGGTATCCGTCCTCGTCGCGCGAGGCGACGTCTCCCGTGCGGTAGTAGCCGCCCGCCATCACCTCGGCCGTGCGATCCGGGTCGCCGTGGTACCCGGCCATCAGGCCGACCGGCCGGGCGGACAGTTCGAGCGCGATCTCGCCCTCGGCCACGCCGGGGGCGCCGGAGACCGGGTCCAGCAGTTCGACCCGGTAGCCGGGGCTGGGCCGCCCCATGGAGCCGGTCTTGAGGGGCTGGCCGGGGCTGTTGGAGACCTGCACGGCGGTCTCGGTCTGACCGAACCCGTCCCGGATGGTGACGCCCCAGGCCCGCCGCACCTGCTCGATGACCTCGGGGTTGAGTGGCTCCCCGGCGGCGAGGGCCTCGCGGGGCGGGGTGGTGAGCCCGCTCAGGTCGGCCTGGATGAGCATCCGCCACACGGTCGGCGGGGCGCAGAACGTGGTCACCCCGGCCCGGTCCATCTCGGCCATCAGCCGGGCCGGGTCGAAGCGGGTGTAGTTGTGGATGAAGACGGTCGCCTCCGCGTTCCACGGGGCGAACAGATTGGACCAGGCGTGCTTGGCCCAGCCGGGCGAGGAGATGTTCAGGTGCACGTCGCCGGGGGTCAGGCCGATCCAGTACATGGTGGCCAGGTGCCCGATCGGGTACGAGGCGTGGGTGTGCTCGACCAGCTTGGGGCGGGCGGTGGTGCCCGAGGTGAAGTAGAGCATCAGCGGGTCGTCGGCCAGGGTGGGGCCGTCGGGGAGGAAGCCGGCGGGTGCGGTGTACGCGTCCTCGTACGGCTCCCAGCCCTCCTGGGGCAGACCGCCGACGGCGATCCGGGTGTAGGCGCCGGGCACCTCGGCGAACTTGGCGGTGTCCTCCGCGCGCGCGATCACATGCCGGACCCGGCCCCGTTCGACGCGGTCGCGCAGATCGGCGGGGCCGAGCAGCGGGGTGGCGGGGATGACGACCGCGCGCAGCTTCATCGCGGCCAGCGCCGTCTCCCACAGCTCCGCCTGGTTGCCGAGCATGACCAGCACCCGGTCCTCGGCCTCGACGCCGCGCGCCCGCAGCCAGTTCGCGACCCGGTCGGAGCGCTCGGCCAGTTCGGCGAAGGACAGTTTCGTCTCGGTGCCGTCCTCCTCGACGATGTGCAGGGCGGTGCGGCGGTTGCCGTCCGCGATGACGTCGAACCAGTCCAGCGCCCAGTTGAAGTGCTCGGGGCGCGGCCAGTCGAAGCCCTCGTACGCCGTGGTGTAGTCCTCGCGGTGTTCCAGCAGGAAGTCCCGCGCGCCGCGGAAGAGCTCCGTAGCCGTGGCCGTCGTCATCTGTCCTCCTCGTTGCCGGACCATTGCCGGGCGGCTCTCTGGCATCGTGTAATCCGTGATGCAGGTCTCACTACCCCCGAACGGGGGTGTGGGCAGCACGGAGCCGCGATGAAGGGGCGAAGAGGTGACAGCAGACGCCGCCGGGGTGGTGGAGATACGCAGTGCGCTGGCCCGGCTGCGACGCACGACCGGGCTGCCGGTCGCCTTCGGCGGCCTGGTCGAGGCCGGCCGGCCGCAGATGCGGATCAGCGAACTGAGCGGCACGGCCACCGTGGCGCTGCGCTCGCTCGCGGTGACCTCCGGCAACGGTCTGGGCGGCAAGGCCGTCGCGCTGGCCAGGCCGTGCGCGGTGACGGACTACTCGGTCTCCCGGCAGATCAGTCACGAGTACGACATCCCGGTGGCGGTGGAGGGCCTGCGCTCGGTGGTGGCCGTGCCGGTGGTGGTACGGCGCCGGGTGCGGGGCGTGCTGTACGGCGCGCTGCGCACGGCCCAGCCGCTCGGCGACCGCACGCTGAGCGCGGCGGTGGCGGCCGCCCGGGACGTGGAACAGGCGCTGGTGGTCCGGGAGGAGGCGCGGGGCCTGCTGACCGCGGTCCGGCCGCAGCCCGCCCCCGGTGCGGCGGCCGAGGGCCGGGAACGGGTGCGCGAGGCGCACGCCGCGCTGCGCTCGCTGGCCCCGCGGATCGCCGACCCGGAGCTGCGGGCCGAGCTGCTGGCGGCCTGCGGCCTGCTGACCGGGCCGGGCCCGGCGCGAGGCCCGAGCCTGGCCCCCCGCGAACTGGACGTCCTGGCCTGCGTGGCGGAGGGCGCGACCAACGCGGCGGTGGCCCAGCGGCTGGGGCTGCGGCCGGAGACGGTCAAGGGGTACCTGCGCTCGGCCATGCGGAAGCTGGGCGCGCACACCCGGGGGGAGGCGGTGTCCACGGCGCGCCGCGCGGGCCTGCTGCCCTGACCGCGCCGAGCGATTTCCATTCATACGGCCGTGCTTTGAATTTGCGCATGCATGGCCGCTGTTATTTCCCTCACCACGGCTTCCGTCCGAATTCTGGGGTTCGTTGCCTAGAATTTGGCCCGGACACGACACAGGAGGGGAGCGGTGACCGTGCGACGGGACTTCCAGGAGCCTGCGAGATGCCGCCCCGACCTGGTCATCGGGCGGGAAGAGCTGTTCACGGCCGCCCACGAGCAGCTCACCCGGGGCGGCAGCGTCCTGCTCCACGGTCCCGCCGGAATAGGGAAATCGACCGTCCTGCGGGCATTGGCGGCGGAATATGCCGGTGCCGCCCACACCGTGTTGCGCTGCTCCGCCACCGAGTCCGAATCCCACCTTCCCTTCCTCGCCCTCGCCGACCTCCTCGGCCTGGTCCTCGACCGGGTCTCCGCCCGGCTGCCCACCGCCCAGGCCACCGCCCTGGAGTCGGCGCTCACCGGCCGCGGCGAGTCCAGCCTGCAGCGCGACGGGCTCGCGCTGCGCCTCGCCGTGCTGTCCGCGCTGC
This sequence comes from Streptomyces sp. NPDC004542, assembly GCF_040610035.1. Classification (NCBI taxonomy): domain Bacteria; kingdom Bacillati; phylum Actinomycetota; class Actinomycetes; order Kitasatosporales; family Streptomycetaceae; genus Streptomyces; species Streptomyces sp. NPDC004542. The sequence goes on along the minus strand of NZ_JBEXLP010000104.1, from coordinate 778 downwards.
GCGCGCTGGCCGCCGAGGGCACCGTCCTCCTCGTCGCCGACGACCTGCAGTGGCTGGATCCGGCCAGCGCCGAGATCCTCGGCTTCGCCGCCCGCCGGCTCGGTGACACCCCGGTCCAACTGCTGTGCGCGGTCCGCACCGAGGGCCAGGAGTACGACCGCCAGCTCCACGCGTCCCCGCCCGACACCCTCGCCGTCCGCCTCGGCCCCCTGACCCGCACCCAGGTCTCCGCCCTGCTCGACCACCGCGGCCACACCGGCCTGACGCGCTCCACGGTCCGCGAGATACACCGCACCAGCGGCGGCAACCCGCTCTTCGCCCTGGAGCTCGGCCGCGCCCTCGCCGAACGCCCCACCCCGCCGCGCCCCGGCGAGCCGCTGCCGGTGCCCACCTCGCTGCGCGCGCTGGTGCTCAGCCGCCTCGACATGCTCTCCGTCGAGGCCCGCCGCACCCTGCTGGTGGCCAGTGCCGGTGCCCGCCCCACCCCGGCCCTGCTGCACGCGGCCGGCCGGGAGAACGCCGAGGCCGAGTGCGCCCAGGCCGCCGAACTCGGGCTGCTGGCCACCGAGCCGGAGGGCCCCGCCGTACGGTTCGCGCACCCGCTCATCTCCGCCGCCCTGTACGCCGAGGCCCCCGCCCACGAGCGGCGCGCCGCGCACGCCGCGCTGTCCACCGCCGCCCCCGCCGGATCAGCCCCTACGACCTCGGCATCTGGAACGACACCCAGGTCGCCGCGTTTCGGCGCATCACCGCCTTCCTGAAGTCGCAGGGAGTCGTC
>NZ_JBEXLP010000103.1:0-24091 GCF_040610035.1 Streptomyces sp. NPDC004542 | reverse complement strand
AGGGGAGTTCACCGTTGTCCGGGACGACGCGGGAGACCGGGGCGTCCGCCAGCCGGGCCGGCCAGGTGGTGGGCAGCCGTCCGCCGGGCTCCTCGATGCCGAGCAGGACGTCGGCGAGTGCGGCGCCCGCCTCCTGCCCGGGGAACCAGGACAGGAGCACGGCCGCGACCTCGTCCCGCCACGGCAGCTCCACGGGCGAACCGGAGTTGACGACGACGACGGTCCGCGGGTTGACCGCGGCGACCGCGCGCACCAGGTCGTCCTGGCGGCCGGGCAGCCGCAGGTCCCGCCGGTCGAAGCCCTCCGACTCCACCCGCTCGGTGGTCGCCACCACCACGATCGCCGTGTCCGCGCCGCGCGCGGCCTCGACGGCCTCGGCGATGAGTTCGTCCGGGTCGCGCCACGGGTCCTTGTGCATCAGTCCGAAGCCGACCGCCTTGATCGGGTTGCCGGTGTTCTTCGTCACCACGTACCGCAGCGAGACCTCCACCGGCCGGCCGTCCGTCAGCTCCACGGTGCCGCGGTCGTCGGGCGCGCCGAAGAACGCCTCGAAGGGATCGTCGTCGGACTCGAGCCGCTTCTCGCCGTCGAAGAGGACCTGGCCGTCCACGGTCAGCCGGAATCCGCCCAGCCCTCGCGTGCCGAAGTGGTGCGCGCCGGACTGGCGCGGGGTGAACGTGCCGGTGATCTCCACCGAGTGGAGCGTGTCGTGGGTGACGCCGTCGGGGAGGTCGTCGCCCATCCACTGCACGTTGCCGCTGGGCAGCCTGGTCTCCCCGATGACCCGGCCCTCCGCGTCGCGGCAGACGGCGTGGAGCTCGAACCCCTGTACGGCGGGGGCGAGTTCCTCGCTGGGATCGGGTCCGACGGCGTAGGTCAGCGCGCCGGCCGGAAGCGCGGAGGTGAGGCCCTCCAGGGGGGAGACGACGTGGTCGGGGAAGACCTGGGCGGAGCCGCCGCCGAGCACCCGGGCGTCGCGGGCGGCGGTGCCGATCAGGGCGACGGTCCCGCTGTCCGGCGCCAGCGGCAGCACCGCCTCGTTGCGGACCAGGACGAAGGACCGGCGGGCGATCTCCCGGGCCAGCGCGTCGCCGTCGATGTCGTGGGGGCGGTCGGCCTCCGCGACGGCGGGCGGGGCGCCTTCGAGGGCGCCGGTGCGGGCGGCCAGCCGCAGGACGTTGCGGACGGCCTCGTCCACCACGGCCTCGTCGACGCGGCCGTCGCGCACGGCGGCGGCGAGCGCCGCGCCGTAGACGGTGTCCGGTCCGGGCATGGCCACGTCCAGGCCGCCGTGGATGGCGCCGACGGTGTCCCGGGCGGCCATCCAGTCGGAGACGATGTATCCGTCGAAGCCCCACTCCCCGCGCAGCACCTCGTTCTGGAGGCGGCCGTGCTCCGTCATCGTGGTGCCGTTGACGGAGTTGTACGCCGCCATGACGCCCCACGGGCGGGCGTTCTTCACGATGGTCTCGAAGGGCGCGAGGTACAGCTCGCGCAGGGCCCGTTCGCCCACGACGTTGTTGACGGTGAAGCGGTCGGTCTCGGCGTCGTTGGCCACGAAGTGCTTGACGGTGGTGCCGACCCCGCCCTCCTGGACGCCGGTGACGTAGCCGGTGCCGATGGCGCCGGTGAGCAGCGGGTCCTCGGAGTAGGCCTCGAAGTGCCGGCCGCCCAGCGGGGAGCGGTGCAGGTTGACGGTCGGCGCGAGCAGGACGTGCACTCCCTTGCGCCGGGCCTCCTGGGCGAGCAGGTGACCGGCCCGGCGGGCCAGTTCCGGATCCCAGGTGGCGGCGAGCGCGGTGGGGCTGGGCAGCGCCACGGACGGGTCGTCCGCCGTCCACCGCACACCGCGCACGCCGATCGGGCCGTCCGACATCACCAGGGAGGCCAGACCGATCTCGGGCAGCGCGGGCAGCGACCACATGTCCTGCCCGGCCAGCAGCCGGGCCTTGGCGTCGAGGTCGAGCGTGCCGAGTGCCTTCTCCACCGCGGCTTCCCTGATGCGATCGGTCATGGACGGACTCCCTTGTGAGAACTGGACGACGGTGAGAACGGGCGGAGGCTCAGCGGACGCCTCGGATACGGGTCACGCACAGCGCCCCGACGAGGGTGACCGCCGCGGCGACCGCGAAGAACAGGGTGTAGTTGTCGCCTCCGCCGACCGCCAGCAGCACGCCCGCCAGCATGGGGGCCAGCGTCTGCGGCAGCGCGTTGGCTATGTTCATGACACCCAGGTCCTTCGCCGCCGCCTGCTGGTCGGGCAGCACCTCGGTGACCAGGGCCATGTCGACGGCGTAGAACATGCCGCCGCCGATCCCCACGAGGATCTGGGAGACCAGGAGCATCGTGAAGTCGCCGGCGAACGCCAGCACGACCAGGCCGGCCACGATGACCAGGCTGCTGCCGATGACGAACGGCTTGCGCACACCCAGCCTGTCGGAGAGCCAGCCGCTGAAGGCGGCCATGGTGGCGTTGCAGGCGTAGCTGATCACCACCAGCAGGGCCACCTTGCCGGCCACCTCACCCGCCGAGACGCCGAAGTCGGCCATCAGGTAGTAGGCGAGGTAGGAGGCCGGGGCGACCATGCCGAACATCACCAGGAACTTCGACACCCAGGCCCAGCCGAAGTCCCGGTGCCGGACGGGGTTGGTCCAGAAGCTGCTGAGGAACTCCCTGACGGAGAACGGCGCGGGCCGGGACTCGAGCCGTCTGTCGGGCAGCTTCACGGCGAACCAGCCGACCAGCACGATCGCGGCCAGCGCCGGCACGAGGAACTGCACCTTGACATCGCTGAACACCGCGGCGAGCTGCGAGCTGGCCACGATGGACAGGGTGAGGGCGATACCGAGCACACCGGAGACCTTGCCGAGCTGCCGGCTCGGCACCTGGTCGGGGACGGTGGCCTGGAGTGCGGCGAGGGAGGCGTTGTAGGCGATCTGGGCGAGCGCCCAGCCGCAGGCGATCGCCGGGATCGACGGCACGAGAGCGATGATCAGCAGCCCCAGGAAGCCGATCAGCACTCCGCCGATCAGCCAGGGCCGGCGCCGGCCGAAGCGGGAGGTCGTACGGTCCGAGAGGCGGCCGACCAGCGGGTTGACGACGAGCGCGACGAACGCGCCGATGGTGAGGACCAGACTCAGATCGGCGGTCTTGGTCTGCGGGGAGACCTGGGCCACCCGCAGCGCGAGGGTCACCAGGACAGGGGTCAGGAGCGCGCCGAAGAGGCCGAACTCGGCCAGCGCGATCCGGGTGATGAAGCCGCGCGGGGCGAGCGGCTGGTCGTCCGGCGCGGATCCGGACGGGGTGTCGGCTGCGGCGGCACCGGGGACGATTGCCTGGTCCACTGGCCTACCTCCTGCTGAGGCGAGGGATGAGGGTGAACGCAACGGGAGACGAGCGGGGGAAACATCCGCGTTACGTGACGCACATCCTGAAGCAGGAAACCTTTCATTCGGTAGGGGTTGTTACCATTTTGTTATTTCGACATCACTGTCGACCCTGCCGTACGGGCCGACGGTCTAGGCTTCCGCCCTGTGGCAGGACACAGCGGGACACGCGGACTCGGACGTTCCACGCGCAGCGAGGAGCGCAAGGCGGAGATCATCCGGGCCGCGATGGAGGTCATCGCGGAGAACGGCTACCGGGGCACCTCGCTGGCGGCGGTCGCCGAGCGCGTCGGCCTCACCCAGGCCGGGCTGCTCCACCACTTCCCGACCAAGGAGGCCCTGCTCGTCGCGGTGCTGGAGGCGCGGGACCAGTGGGACGGCGCGACCGTCATGCTCAGCGGCACCTCCATCTCGCTCGACGCGCTGAGCTACATGGTGGAGTACAACAGTGACCGGGCCGGCATCGTGCAGGTCTTCACCGTGCTCGCCGGCGAGAGCGTCACCGAGGACCACCCCGCCCGGCCCTACTTCCACGGGCGCTACCGCCTGTTCAGGGAACTGACCGCAGGGTCGCTGCGGGAGGAGTTCGGCGACCGGCTGCCCGGCGGGCTCACCCCACGGGAGGCCGCGCCCCTGCTGACGGCGGTCATGGACGGACTGCAGACGCAGTGGCTGCACGACCCCGCCGAGGTGGACATGGCGAAGTCCTTCCGGGCCTTCGTCGGACTGCTCAAGGGTACGGGCGCGCCGGAGACCGCCCCCGAGAGCGGGAACTGAGAGCCGGCCGTCGGCTCCCGCCCCGCTCGCCGCGGGCCGGGCCCGAGCGGATGCCGGCACGCCCTCCGAGTGTTCACGTGCCGGCTTGGGCGCGCCCGCGGTCTCGCAGTTCACGGCGCAGCAGCTTGCCGCTGCCGGTCTTCGGCAGTTCCCCGAGGATCTCCACCTCGCGCGGATACTTGTACGCCGCCAGCCGGGCCTTGCAGAAGTCGACGAGTTCGGCGGGGGTCACCGCCGCTCCGGGACGCAGGCTCACGAACGCCTTCACGGTCTCGCCCCGGTAGGTGTCCGGAACGCCCACCACGGCGGCCTCGCGCACCGCGCGGTGCTCGTGGAGCACGTCCTCGACCTCACGCGGCCAGACCTTGTACCCGCCGGCGTTGATCTGGTCCTTCTTGCGGTCGACGACGTAGAACCAGCCGTCGGCGTCCATGTAGCCCAGATCGCCGGTGCGCAGGGCGCCGCCGCGTATCGCCATGGCCGTCTCTTCCGGTTTCCCCCAGTAACCGGGCACCACCTGCGGGCCCGAGACGATCAGCTCGCCGATCTGTCCCGGCGGCAGTTCCCCGCCGTCCTCGCCGATGACGCGGACCGTCGTGTTGAAGACGGGCACGCCGACCGACAGCGCGCCGGAGATCCTGTCCACCGGGGCGTCGGCGCCCAGCGGCACGGCATGGGAGGGGGAAGTGGTCTCGGTCAGGCCGTAGATGTTGTGGACGCGCACGCCGAACCGCGACGCGAGTTCCCTCAGCGTGCCCGGGGGGATCGGCGCACCGCCGGAGCAGACCCGGGTGAGCGTGGCCAGCGCGTCCCGGTCGGCGTTCGGCGCGTTCATCAGGGCGATGAACACCGTGATCGAGCCGACGGTGAAGGTCGCCCCGGTCTCCCGGATCGCGTCGATCACCAAGGTGGGCTCGAAGCGGTGCAGGAGCACCAGCGGGGCGCCGGTCAGCAGGCAGAGGGCGATGTGTCCGACGAGGCCGGTGACGTGGAACAGCGGCGCCACGCCGAGGATCACGTCGCGGGGGCCCACGTCCATCCAGTCCCGGTAGGTCTGCGCGTTGAACACGATGTTGCCGTGGGTCGCCATGGCGCCCTTCGGGGGACCGGTGGTGCCCGACGTGTACGTCAGGACCGCCACGTCGTCCGGTCCCGGTGCGACCTCGGGGGGACGCCTTCCCTCGAACCGCGCGATCAGCTCCTCCATGTCCTGTGCCCCGGGGCAGTCGACGGCCGTGGCGCCGTCGAGGGCACGTGGGTCGTCCCGGCTCTGGTAGCGCGTCTCCGAGGTGGTGATCACCGGGCCGTCGAACACGGGGCGGACGTTGGCGTACAGGCTCTCCAGGCAGACCACCGCACGCGCGCCCGAGTCCCGCAGCAGCTCGTCGACCTCGCGTGCCTTGTTCATGGGGTTCACGGAGACCGCGATGCCACCGGCCTTCCACACACCCAGCAGCGCGATCACGAACTGCGGCACGTTCTGCAGGTAGAGCGCGACCCGGTCGCCGCCCTTCACCCCGGCGTCCAGCAGGCCGCAGGCGAAGGCGTCGGACAGCGCGTCCAGCCGCCGGGTGGTGAGGACGCCGTCGAAGTAGCGGAGGATCGGCGCGTTTGGCCCGCGCCGCACGGACGCGGCGAACATCTCCAGGGTGTTGGAGTGCTCGGGAACGATGTCGTGCGGGCGCCCGGCGGCATAGTGGGCGAGCCAGGGCCGCTGGTCGTGGATCGAGGTCATCGGGTGCTCCCGTCGGTGCCGTTGTGCCGTCGGCGGGTGGGGCTCCGGTGCCTTCGGCGCTGCAGTGGACGGCGATCGGGCGGGCGCCCCGGATACCCCCGGCGGCTCGACCGCGTGCCCGCCGCCGTCACGGCCCGCACGCCGCCGCTGTTCACCGATCGATCGTTCGGCTGCTGGGTGAACACTGGCATGTTCCTCATAAGTTCGCCCTGGAATCAAGAGGTCAGCGGCTTTCTTCTTGTCTCGGCACCCAACAAGTGTTTAGGTTTCCTGAATGGAGAACCCGTCATCGCACGATCAGGCGGGCGCCCGGCTGAGGGCGGCCCGGGAGGCCCGTGGAGTGAGCCTGCGCGCCCTCGCCGGCCGGATCGGGGTGAGCCCCGCGACGCTGAGCCAGATCGAGCGCGGGCGCACCGGACTCTCCGTCGCCCGTCTGGGCGAGATCGCCCAGGCGCTCGGGACGACCGCGGGAGATCTGCTCGAGGGCACCGAGCCGGCCCGGCGGACTCCCCGGCGGGGCGTGACCCGGACGGCACCGCCCGACCGGCCTTGGGCGCCCGGTCCGCACTGGCGCGACTACCCCCCGTCCATCCTCGATCCGGTGCTGGGGGCGGCACTGACCGAGTTCCTGGAGGTCGGCTACCACGGCACTTCGGTGCGCGCCATCGCCCGGCGCTGCGGCATGTCGATCGCCGGGCTCTACCACCACTACTCCGGCAAGCAGGAGATGCTGCGGCGGATACTCGACCTCACGATGACCGACCTGCTGCACCGCTCCCGCGCGGCGCGCGCCGAGGGCCGGGATCCGGTCGAGCGGTTCTGCCTGCTGGTCGAGAACCTCGCCCTGTTCCACACGCGCCGCCGTGAGCTGGGGTTCGTCGGCGCGAGCGAGATGCGCTCCCTGGAGCCGGAGAACCACCGGGTGATCGCCGGCCTGCGCACCGAGCAGCAGCGGATGGTCGACCACGAGGTCGGGGAGGCGGTCGCCGCGGGCCTGTTCCTCACCCGGCATCCGCACGAGGCGGCCCGTGCCGTGGTGACCATGTGCACCGCGCTCCCCCAGTGGTACCGCCCCGGCGGCGATCTCACCCCGGAGCAGGTCGCCGCCGAGTACGTGCGGTTCGCCCTGGACCTGGTGCGCTCGCGGCCCGCGCGCTGAGCCGGCCCCGGCGCCGCCCTCGCGGCCGTCCTCACAGATCGAGGACGAGCCGGGGTGAGCGGCTGCGCGACACGCACACCATCATCGTGCGCCCCGAGGCGCGCTCGGCGTCCGACAGCACGCTGTCCCGGTGCTCGGGCCGGCCCTCCAGGACGGTCGTCTCACAGCTCCCGCAGACGCCCGCCCCGCACATCCAGGGCACCTCGATCCCGTTCTGCTCGAGCGTGTCCAGCACCGACTCGCCGGGCAGGACCCGCACGGTCAGCTGCGACTTGGCCAGGTGGACCTCGAAGGATTCATCGCTTGATTCCACTCCGCACCCCTTGACTCGAACATGCACCGGTGTATGTTGAGCGCTACATACAGGTCTGTATGTTATCGAACGATAGATACCACTGATGGATATCACTGCATCGTCGTTCGCTCTCTCGACAGCAGAGCGCCGCGGCCCCGGAAGGCCGCGGACAGCCGCCGCTCTTTCTGGAGGTCAAGGATGACCACGACAGACTCCGCACCCCTGAGTGCTCCCGAGGTCTCGGACCGGGTCCACTTCTTCATCGGCGGGGCATGGCAGAAGCCCCACGGCTCCGGGCGGCACGACGTCGTCGAGGCGGCCACCGGCGAGCGCTTCGCGGTAGCGGCCCTCGGCGACGAGGTGGACGTGGACCGTGCCGTCCGGGCCGCGCGGGCAGCCCTGAACGGCCCGTGGGGTGCGACGACCGCCGCCGAACGGGCCGCGGTGATGCGCCGGTTCGCGGACGCGCTGGACAAGCGGTCCGAGGAGGCGAGCGTCCTCGTCAGCCGGGAGAACGGCATGCCGATCGGACTGTCCCGCGCGTTCAACGGTGGCGCGCCCGCCGCGCTCCTGCGGATGTACGCCGATCTGATCGAGAAGACCCCGCTGGAGGCGGCACGGCCGGCGGCTCTGGGTTCGACGATCGTGCGGCGCGAACCGGTCGGCGTCGTCGGCGCGATCGTGCCCTGGAACTACCCCCTGGCCCTGGCGATGTCCAAGGTCGCCCCGGCGCTCGCGGCCGGCTGCACCCTCGTCCTCAAGCCGTCCCCGGACACGGCCCTCGACAGCTACCTGTTCGCGGACGCCGCGGTCGAGGCCGGCCTGCCCGACGGGGTGCTGAACATCGTCCTCGCCGACCGCGAAGCCGGCATGGCCCTGGTCCGCCACCCGGAGGTCGACAAGATCGCGTTCACGGGTTCGACCGAGGCGGGCCGCGTCGTCGGCGCCGAGTGCGGCCGGCTGATCCGCCGCTGCACGCTCGAACTGGGCGGCAAGTCCGCCTCCCTCTTCCTGCGCGACGGCGACCTCGACACCTTCCTGAACGGCCTGCCGTCGGCCAGCTTCCAGAACAACAGCCAGACCTGCACGACCCAGTCGCGCGTGCTGGTGGAACGCTCCCGCTACGCGGAGGTGGTGGACGCCCTGGCGGCCTACGCCACCGGACTGCGGGTGGGTGATCCGCTGGACGAGACGGTGCAGTGCGGCCCCATGGCCGGCGAGCGCCACCAGCGACGGGTGCTCGGCTACATCGAGCAGGGCAGGGCCGACTTCCGCCTGGTGGCGGGCGGCGGCCGGGTCGACGGCCTGGACCGGGGCTGGTTCGTGGCACCGACCGTGTTCGCGGACGTCGACAACGGCAGTCCTCTCGCCCAGGAGGAGATCTTCGGCCCGGTCATCGCCGTCATGCCGTTCGACACGGACGAGGACGCCATCCGGATCGCCAACGACAGCAACTACGGCCTCGCCGGATCCGTGTGGACCGCCGACGAGGACCGCGGCGTGGCCATCGCACGACGCATCCGCACCGGAACGGTCGGCGTGAACTACTACAGCACCGACCTCGAGGCCCCCTTCGGCGGCATGAAGGACAGCGGCATCGGCCGCGAGTTCGGCCCGGAGGGCCTGGATTCCTACCTGGAGTACAAGTCCGTCTACGCAAGCGCCCGCTGGCTGAACGCTTAGGGAGGAAGGGCACATGACCGAGCAGACCGCCGAAGCCGTCGGGACCGACGGCGCGAAGCATCCGTACGACTACTACTACCGCCCCGGCATGGAGCTGCGTCCCGCGCCGCCCCGGGCCCGGTACAGCCCCGAGTGGCTCCACATGCGCCGGCACCTCTTCTCCCCCTGGATCACGGTCCGGGAGACCCCCGAGGAGACCCCGCTCATCCGACGCCTCCAGGACCACCTCTGGGAGGGCGACGAGCTGATGGACTCCGTCGTCGCGCTGCAACGGCGCATGGGCAACGAGAGCTTCCGGGCGGTGCTGGACACCGCCCTCGAGCACGGCATCGAGGCGGTCGACTCACCCCCGAAGGAACTGGAGGCCCTGTTCGAGCAACTGTGCGGCAGGCCCGAGTGGTTCGACGCCGAGATGTACGAGCGGGGCCGGGTGGTGATGGCCAACGGCTCACCGTTCGGAAAGCTGGGCGGGCAGATCGTCAACGTCATCATGACGGCGTACGGCGAGGCGGTGTCCTCCGCCACCGGAGCCACCGGCCGCTTCCAGCGCGACATCTACCGCCGCCAGCTGGAGACCTCGGACTTCTTCCGCAAGGTGGCGCTGCCGGACGGCCTGGACCGCTTCTCGGACACCTTCAAGACGACCGTGCGGGTGCGCCTGATGCACGCACAGGTGCGGCAGGGTCTGCGACGCCGGTGGGGGGCGGAGGGTTACGCCCACCACGGCGATCCCATCTCCAACACCGACATGTCGCTCGGTGTACCGGCCTACGGGGTCGTCAACCTGATCATCGACGCCTCGCTCGGCCGCCGGGTGACCATGGCGGACCTCGCGGCCGTCAACATGTACTGGTGCTACACCGCCTACCGCTTCGGAGTCTCCGAACAGATCCTCCCCCGTAACCCCATCGAGGCGATCGAGCAGTTCGACTGGATCCTGTCCACCTACGGCAGCGGCAGCCAGTGGTCCGAGGACCTCGCCAGGACGCTGCTCGGAGCCGTGCGCGAGAGCTTCACCAGCACGGACTCCACACTGCTCAACCGCGTCCTGGACAAGACGCTCTTCCCGCTCTACTGCGGGATGATCGCCGACATCGGCGGCGACCCCGTCGGGTACCGGACCGCCGCCGCGTCCGGGTTCAGCCGCGCGCAGCTGCGCAGGTACAGCCGGCGGTACCGGACGCTGGGCGGCGCACTCGTACGGCTGGGGGGCTGGGCCGACGCCCGGCCGGGCCGGGAACGGCGGATGCGGGCACGGGCCGCGCAGGGCGACCCGTTCCTGAACACGTCGCACCGGGTGGTCGAGGCGATGGCGGCGAAACAGGGCCTGCTCGGCGCGACGTTCGACTCGCACGACGCGAGTAGGCCGGCCGACTTCGGCACCAAGTAGCCGTCTTCGCACGAGAAGTGCAACGGGTGGGGGCCGCGGCCGCGGGAGAGCGGCCGCGGCCCCCGCCCGTCAGTTGGCCGCGACGCGCTGCAGCGCCGCCCACTTGAGCTCGTCGTACATCTCCCGGATCAGTTCCGGGTCGGGGGCCTGCTCCCGTGCGCCCAGCCCCGTGTAGATCGACACCGCCATGTGGGCGTAGACGGTGGACTGCCGGCTGCTCGCCCCGGCCCTCAGCAGTGACCCGCGGACGACCTCCAGCAGACGTTCGTCGATGCGCCGCAGCATGTCCCGCACGGCCGGGTCGGACACGGACCACGCCCGCAGCGCCCGCTCGGTGCGGAACTCGGCGCTCTGCGCCAGGCGGATGGACAGCTCGCTGCGGGCCTCGAAGTCGAGCTCCCGGTCGACGATGTCGAGCCGCTCCTGGCTGACCACGTTCTCCCAGTGGTCGAGATAGGCGCCCTTGAACTCCGCGAGGCTGTCGAAGTGGTGGTAGAAGGAGCCACGGGTGACACCGAGACGCGCGCACAGGGCGACGATGCTGAGGCCGCCGACCCCCTCTTCGGCAAGGACCGCGCTCGCGGCCTCGAAGAATTCCCGTCGGGTCAGGGTGCGTGTCATGGAGGCATCTTCTCAGGCGGGTGCGGGGCGGCGGTCCAGGTGACCGCCGCCCCGCACCCCGTCGGCCTCCGGTCAGCGCGGTGCCATACGGATGGCTCCGTCGAGGCGGATGGTCTCGCCGTTGAGCATCGGGTTCTCGACGATGTGGCGGGCGAGGGCCGCGTACTCGGCCGGGTCGCCCAGCCGGGACGGGTGCGGCACCTGGCTGCCCAGCGAGGTGACGGCGTCCTCGGGCAGGCTGTCGACCATCGGCGTGTGGAACAGGCCGGGCGCGATGGTGACCACGCGGATCTTCAGGCCGGCCAGGTCGCGGGCGATCGGCAGCGTCATCCCGACCACACCGCCCTTGGACGCGGAGTACGCCGCCTGTCCCATCTGACCGTCGAAGGCGGCCACGGAGGCGGTGTTGACGATGACACCGCGCTCCCCGCCCACCGGCTCGGTCCGCGCGATGCGCTCGGCGGCGAGCCGGATGACGTTGAAGGTGCCGATCAGGTTGATGTTGACGACCCTGGTGAAGTCGGCCAGCGGGAAAGGGCCCTTCTTGCCGACCGTCCTGATGCCGTTGGCGACGCCGGCGCAGTTGACGGCGATGCGCAGCGGACCGAGCGCTGCCGCGGCCTCGACCGCCGCCGCCACCTCCGCTTCGCTGGTCACGTCGGCCGGGGCGAACGCGGCGCGCTCACCGAGTTCCTCGGCGACGGCGTGGCCGTCCGAGCCCGGCAGGTCGACGATGAGGACGCTCGCGCCCCGTGCGTGCAGTTCACGCGCCGTGGCGAGCCCCAGCCCGGATGCCCCGCCGGTCACCAGGGCGACCGCGTTGCTGATGTCCATCTGCTCCTCCTCCTGTGCCAGAACGCCGGCTATGCCAGAACGCCGGCGAGCCGGCCCTTGATGAGCGCGTGCGCCTCGGTCACGATGCGGTCGATCAGGTCCGCGACGGTCGGGATGTCGTGGATGAGCCCCTGGACCATGCCGGCCGTCCAGATCCCCAGATCGGGATCGCCGGCCTCGTACACCCGGCGGCCCCGGGCTCCCGCCACGAGTTCGCGGACGTCCTCGAACGTCCCGCCCGCGTCGAGGATCGAGACGACCTGCCGGCTGACGGCGTTGCGGGCCACCCGCGCGCTGTTGCGCAGCGGCCGGAAGATCAGGTCGGTGTCGCGCTCGCTCGCCTCCACCAGGTGCCGTTTGACGTTGTCGTGCACGGGCGCCTCGGCGGTGGCCAGGAAGCGGGTGCCCATGTTGACGCCGTCCGCGCCCAGGGCGAGCGCCGCCACCAGCCCGCGGGCATCGGCGAAACCGCCGGAGGCGATCATCGGGATGGTGATCACCTCCGCGGCGGCGGGAATCAGCACCAGGCCGGGGATGTCGTCCTCCCCCGGATGACCAGCGCACTCGAAGCCGTCGATCGAGATGCCGTCCACGCCCAGTTCCTGCGCCTTGACCGCGTGCCGGACGCTGGTGCACTTGTGCAGCACCTTCACCCCGCCCGCGTGGAAGGCCGGCAGGTGCTCGGCCGGATTGGCCCCGGCCGTCTCGACGACCGGGACCCCCGACTCGACGATCACGTCCCGGTACTCCGCGTACGGCGGCGGCTTGATCGACGGCAGGATGGTCAGGTTCACGCCGAAGGGCTTGTCGGTCATCTCCCGGCAACGGGCGATCTCCTTGGCCAGGTCCTCGGGCGTCGGCTGGGTCAGCGCCGTGATGAATCCCAGCCCGCCCGCGTCGGCCACCGCGGAGACCAGCTCGGCGCGGCCCACCCACTGCATCCCGCCCTGGACGATCGGGTACTCCACTCCGAACACGTCACAGAACCGTGTACGCACCATGGCGAGGTTCCTTTCCGTTCCATGGATCTTCCGGCTCACACTAGCGCGTCTATATCGATCGATAGATAGCTTCGTGACGGATCTCTCGCCGTCGCCGCCACGGCTTGACAGCGACGCCTCTGTATATCGATCGTTAGATACGTCGGTGGCGTCTGCCGCCCGGACCAGGAGGACGATCATGACCAGCGCCGTCATCGTGGACGCCGTACGGACACCGTCCGGCAGGGGCAAGCCGGGTGGGCAGCTCTCGGAGATCCATCCGGCGGCGCTGCTGTCCGGCGTCCTGCGGACGCTCGTCGAACGCACGGGAATCGATCCCGGCCTCGTCGACGACGTGATCGGCGGATGCGTGGGACAGGTGGGCGAGCAGACGGCGAACATCACCCGCAGCGCCGTACTCGGCGCCGGGTTCCCCGAGCACGTCCCCGCCACCACGATCGACCGGCAGTGCGGGTCGAGCCAGCAGGCGGCCCACTTCGCCGCGCAGGGCGTGCTGGCCGGCGCGTACGACATCGCCATCGCCTGCGGTACGGAATCGATGAGCCGGGTGCCCCTGGGCAGCGCGGCACTGGACCGTGACCCGTTCGGGCCCGCCGTCGCCGCCCGCTACCCCGAGGGGCTGGTCAACCAGGGCGTCGCGGCCGAACTGATCGCGGCGCGCTGGAAGCTGGACCGCGACACGCTCGACGCGTACGCGGCCCGGTCCCACGCCCGTGCCTCGGCGACCGCCGCCGCCGGTGGCTTCGCCGCCGAGATCGCCCCGGTCCGCACCGGCGGGGGCGACCTCACGGCGGACGAGACCGTGCGCCACGGCACCACCGTCGAGCAACTGGCCGGGCTCCGGCCCGCGTTCCGTGACGAGGCCCTCGGTGCCCGCTTCCCGGAGATCGACTGGCAGATCACCCCCGGCAACTCGTCCCCCCTCACCGACGGCGCGTCGGCCGTGCTCATCATGAGCGAGGAACGGGCGAACGCCCTGGGACTGCGGCCCAAGGCCCGGTTCCACACCTTCGCGGTCACCGGCAGCGACCCGCTGCTGATGCTGACCGGCGTGATCCCGGCGACCCGCAGGGTGCTCGACCGCTCCGGACTGTCCCTGGACGCGATCGACGCCTACGAGGTCAACGAGGCCTTCGCGTCGGTGCCGCTGGCGTGGCAGCGCGAGTTCGGCGCCGATCCCGAGCGGCTCAACCCGTGCGGCGGGGCCATCGCCCTCGGCCATCCGCTCGGCGCGTCCGGCACACGGCTGCTCACCACGCTGGTGCACCACCTGGAGGCCACCGGAGGCCGGTACGGCCTGCAGACGATGTGCGAGGGCGGCGGCCTGGCCAACGCCACCGTCATCGAACGCCTCTGACACACCCCCGCTGTCCTCCCCAGAAACAGAGAGAACGATCCGATGACTGTGCGTACCGCCAAGGAGTACCGCGAGGGGCTGCGCGACGGCAGGTCCGTCTTCTACCGCGGCCGCCAGGTCCCCGACGTCGTGGACGATCCCGAACTGTCCGCCGCGGTCGACCACTCGGCCCTGTGCTACAGCATCGCCGACACGCGACCCGAGCTCGCCGTCGCCGAAGGACCCTCCGGCGCCTACTCGGCCTTCTACAAGGTGCCGCGGACGACCGAGGACCTGCGGGCCAGAGGCGAGCTCGTCGAGACCGTGTCCGCACTCGGCGCCGGCACGATCGTGCTCAAGGAGGTCGGCAGCGACGCCCTGTTCGCCCTGCTGCGAGCGCTGGACGGCGCCGATCTGGAGAAGGTGAAGGCCTACCACCAGCGGGTGTGCGACGAGGACCTCGCGCTCGCGGTGGCGCAGACGGACGTCAAGGGCGACCGTTCCCTCCCCCCGCACCGGCAGGCCGACCCCGACCTCTACCTCCGTGTCGTCGACGAGGACGCGGAGTCGATCACGGTGCGCGGGGCCAAGTGCCACACCTCGTTCTCCGCCAACGCCGACGAACTGGTCGTGCTGCCCACCCGGGCCATGGGCGCGGAGGACCGCGACTACGCGATCTCGTTCGCGATCCCCGTCGACACGCCCGGTCTGAAGCTGTACGTCTCGCCGTACTCGGCCGGAGAGCGCAACGACTTCGAGTTCCCGCTCTCGTCGAAGCACAAGCTGCTGGAAAGCCTGACGGTCTTCGACGACGTGCGCGTGCCCAAGGACCGGGTGTTCCTCGACCGCCGGCCCGAGCTGGCCGGCCCGCTGGCCATCGCGTTCGTCGACTACCACCGTTTCACGGCCGTCAACTACAAGCTGCCGCTGCTGGACATCCTCGTCGGGGCGGCCTCGCTCATCGCCGAGTACAACGGCATCAGCCGCGCCGGACACGTCAGGGACAAGATCGCCCAGCTGATCGCGTACGCCGAGACCGTCCGCGGCCTGGCGGAACTCGCCGCCGTCCGCTCGCGGCCGGGACAGCACGGCATCCAGCAGCCCGACCCGCTCGCCGTGAACACGGCCAAGTACACCTTCGCGCACGGCTTCCACGACGCCGTCGCCAAACTGATGGACCTCTCCGGCGGCCTGCTGATCACCGGGCCCGGCGGTGAGGACTGGGCCGATCCCGGCATCCGCGCCGTACTGGAGAAGTACTACGCCGGTGCGGTCCCCGCCGAACAGCGGCTGCGGATGCTCAACTTCATCGGTGACCTGACCGCTCGCGACTACGGCGGCTACCAGGCCGTCCTGGCGACCCATGCGGAGGGATCGCTGGAGGCCGAGAAGATGCAGATCGCCCGCTCCTACGACCCCGCCCGGGCCCGCGACTACGTCACGCGGCTCGCCGGTCTCGCCTGAGAGGGGCACGACATGGCGGGACCGTTGACGGGACTGCGCGTGGTGGAGCTCGCCGGTATCGGGCCGGGACCCCACGCGGCGATGATCCTGGCCGACCTCGGCGCCGACGTGGTACGCGTCGAACGCCCGCAGGGAGCACTCGACCTCACCGGTGGCAGGCCGGACCACCTGCTGCGTGGCCGGAGGTCGGTGGCGGCCGACCTCAAGACGGCGGAGGGCCGCCGGCTGGTGCTGCGGCTGGTGGCGCGGGCCGACGTGCTCGTCGAAGGGTTCCGGCCCGGGGTCGCCGAGCGCCTCGGTGTCGGCCCTGAGAACTGCCACCGGGTCAACTCCCGGCTCGTGTACGGGCGGATGACCGGGTGGGGCCAGGACGGGCCGATGGCCCGGCAGGCCGGGCACGACATCAACTACATCAGCCTCACCGGCGCCCTGCACGCCATCGGGCGGCACGGCGAACGCCCGGTACCCCCGCTCAACCTCGTCGGCGACTTCGGCGGCGGCTCGATGTTCCTGCTGGCCGGAGTCCTCGCCGCGCTGTGGGAGCGGGAACGCTCGGGTGAGGGCCAGGTCGTGGACGCCGCGATGGTCGACGGCACGAGCGTGCTGCTGCAGATGATGTGGGCGATGCGCGCCCAGGCCGCCTGGTCCGACGAGCGGGGCGGCAATCTGCTCGACGGCGGCGCTCCGTTCTACGACACGTACGTGTGCCAGGACGGACGGTACGTCGCCGTCGGAGCCATCGAGCCCCAGTTCTACCGGGCCCTTGTCGCCGGACTGGGACTCGACCCGGCCACGCTGCCCGACCAGGGGGACCGGTCGGGATGGCCCGCCCTGCGGGACCGGCTCACGGAAGCCTTCCTCACGCGTCCCCGCGACGAGTGGGCCGAGGTCTTCGCCGGCACCGACGCCTGTGTCACCGCCGTCCTGGCTCCCGACGAAGTGCCGCTCGACCCGCACCTGTGCGCCCGCGGCACCCTCACGGAGATCGACGGCGTACTGCAGGCCGCTCCGGCGCCGCGCTTCTCGCGCACCCTCCCGCGGACACCTTCCGCTCCTCCCCAGCCCGGACACGACACCGACGCCGTGCTCGCCGACTGGAACGCCTGAAGGGCAGGACTTCCGATGACATCCCCGATCCTCGTCGAACACGACGGGCCGGTACTGCGCATCACCTGGAACCGACCCGAGCGACTGAACGCCTTCACCACCGAGATGCTGGACCTCACCGCCGAGACGGTGGAGAGCGCCGGCAAGGACTCCGGCATCCGCGTCGTGGTGCTCACCGGGGCGGGACGCGCGTTCAGCGCCGGCGCCGACCTCGGCGGGGAACTGCCCGGCACCGGCACGATCGACGCGGCCAACCGGCTCACCCTGGCCCTGCGGCAGGTTCCCCAGCCCGTTCTGGCGGCCGTCAACGGGCCGGCGGTCGGCGTCGGCTGCTCCCTGGCTCTCGCCGCGGACATCATCGTCGCCCGGGAGTCGGCGTACTTCCTCCTCGCTTTCGCGCGCGTGGGCCTCATGCCGGACGGCGGTGCCACCGCGCTCGTCCCGGCAGCGGTCGGCCGTGCGCGCGCCGCACGCATGGCCATGCTCGCCGACCGCGTTCCGGCGCCCCGGGCCGAGGAGTGGGGCCTGATCACCCGAGCCGTGCCCGACGACGCCTTCGACGCCGAGGCCGCACGGCTGACGTCGGAGCTGGCCCAGGGACCGACGGCAGCGTTCGCCCAGACCAAGCGCGCGCTCAACGCGGCGGTCCTCGGCCATCTGGAGAACGCGCTGGCCATCGAGCGGGAAGGCCAGGCCCAGCTGTTCACCACCGCCGACTTCGCCGAGGGAGTGGCCGCCTTCCGCGACAAGCGCCACCCCGATTTCTCCGGAAAGTAAGCGCGCCTCGCGCGCCGCAAGAGGAGCCCACCCGCATGGAACGCAATCTGTACACCGAGGACCACGAGGCCTTCCGCGGCAGCGTCCGGAAGTTCGTCGAACGCGAGGTCGCGCCGTATGCCGAGAAGTGGGAGGAGCAACGGCTGGTCGACCGCCGGGTGTGGCAGGTGGCCGCCCGGCACGGCATCATCGGCCTGGCCGTGCCCGAGGAGTACGGCGGCGGCGGTGAACCGGACATCCGCTATCGCGCCGTCGTGATGGAGGAGCTGGCGGCGATCGGCGCGGCCTCCGTGCAGCTGGGCATCAGCCTCACCGAGGACATCGCGATGCCCTACTTCCTCGAACTCGCCGACGAGGAGCAGAAGCGGCGCTGGCTGCCCGGCCTCGCCGCCGGTGAGCTGATCTCGGCGATCGCCATGACCGAGCCCGACGCGGGCAGCGATCTGCAGGGCATGCGCACCACCGCCGTGCGCGACGGTGACCACTGGCTGCTCAACGGGGCCAAGACCTTCATCACCAACGGAATCCAGGCCGACCTGGTCGTCGTGGCCGCCCGCACCGACCCGGCCGCCGGGTCCAAGGGGATCAGCCTGTTCGTGGTCGAGAGGGACACCCCCGGCTTCAGCCGGGGGCGGAAGCTGGAGAAGATCGGTCTGCACGGCCAGGACACGGCCGAGCTGTTCTTCCGCGACGCCCGGGTCCCCGCCGCGAATCTCCTCGGTGATCTCGGTGGCGGCCTGCGCAGCCTGATCCGGTGCCTGCCGCGGGAGCGTCTGGCCATCGCGATGGGCGCCCAGGCCGCCGCGGAGGCCGCTTTCGGCTGGACCCTGGAGTACGTGCGGGAGCGCAAGGCCTTCGGCCGGCCGATCTCCTCCTTCCAGAACACGGCCTTCGTGCTCGCCGAACTGCGCACCGCCCTGGACGTCAGCCAGGCGTTCATCGACCGGGCGATGCTGGCCCTCAACGCCGGTCTGCTCACGGTGGAGGACGCGGCCAAGGCCAAGTGGTGGGCGACCGACCTCCAGCAGCGGGTCGTCGACCGCGGTCTGCAACTCCATGGCGGCTACGGCTACATGACGGAGTACCCGATCGCCCGCGCCTTCCTCGACGGCCGCGTCCAGTCGATCTACGGCGGGACCAACGAGATCATGAAGGAAATCATCAGCCGGCAGTTGATCCAGCCCAAGTGAGCCCCGCCCGGCCTGCTGCCGGCAGGGGCCCATCCGACTCCGCGGCGCCGCAGGCCGCTGCCTGTAGTCTCCGCCGTGAGGAACAGGGCCCGTCTGCACGGCGACGGCAGGTTACGAAGGAGAGGTACGTGGCGCGGCAGACGTCCCGGACGAAGCAGCCACACCGGGGGCGGCGAGAGGAGACCGAACTCGGCTTCGAGCCGGATCCGGGAGCCGACTGGCGCCACTTCGAGGAGCTGGAGCTCTCTCCCTTCCTCGAAGCGGCCCTCGAGGAATTCGGGGCCCACGGCTACCACGGCGGCTCGGTGCGTGCCATCGCGAACAGGGTCGGCGTGACTCTGCCGACGCTGTACTACCACCACGGCAGCAAGCAGGATCTGCTCGTCACACTCCTCATGGGATCGATGCACGACATCCTGGTCCGCTGCCGTCACGCCCTGGACGCGGCCGGCGACCTGCCGGAGGACCGAGTGGCGCACATCGTGGAGTGCTTCACCCTGTACATGACCCACCGTCGACGCCTGGCGTTTCTCGACGGTGAGGTCCGCAACCTGGAGCCCGACAACCGGGAGCGCTATCTGGCGCAGCGGAACGAACTCTCGGTGATGTTGCGTCGCGTCGTCGTCGAAGGCATCGAGGACGACGCGTTCACCACGCCGTATCCGGCGGAAGCCGTCCGGGCCATCATCTCCATGTGCCAGGCCGTCGCCGTCTGGTACCGGGCGGACGGGCCGCTCACCGAGGCCGAGGTCGCCCGGCGCTATGTCGCGCTCGCCCTGGACACCCTCGCCTTCCGCGGGCGTCGGAAGAACCCTCGCAAGCCGTAGGTCACCCGCCGTCCGGGGACGGCGGGGTCCTGGAAAACGGGAAAACCAGGTCAGACAAAGTCCGACCTGGTTTCTCGTGGAGCCGCTTTCGGGATTCGAACCCGAGACCTACGCACTACGAGACCGTGAGGGATCGTGTTGCCTGATGCCTCATCGTGCTGCGTGCTGACGTTTTTCCTGATCAGAGCACGTGCGACAGGTTGACCTGTGCCACCCCGTGATGCACCGTCCAAAGGCGTCTGTCCATCGGCCGTCCACCGACAGGGCCGCTTGGTCGACCGCCTCCCGCCACCCCATCGCTCCTGGTGAAGCCCCCCGACAGGGGCGGGGCCCGGCACAAGGACGACTGTCCATTTCTCACAAGGAATCGAAACGATATCCATCACAGCCAACGAATGGTATCATTTTGCTGGAACAAGCACCTCCGAGAGGATCACCACATGGCCAGAACCGTCATCGACCTCGATGAAGACATGGTCACCGAGGCCATGCGTATCTTCGGGACCAAAACGAAGGCCAAAGCCGTCCGCCTCGCCATGGAAGACGCCGTCAAGAGACATCTGCGGCAGGAGGGCTTCGACGCCATGGAGGCCGGTGAGCTCGACTTCAGTGAGATCGTCGAGAACACCGGGCCCCGCAACGCAGACGGCTCCCTCAAGCACAACGGCGACCGCGACGGAGGCCGGGCCGCCTGATGCAGGACCGCTACCTGATCGACAAGTCCGCCCTCGCCCGCTGGACGAAGCCGAGCGTCAAAGAGGTGCTCAAGCCTCTGCACGAGCGTTACCTCCTCGCCGTATGCCAGCCGACCGAGTTCGAGATGATCCACTCCGCCCGGGACAGCTCGGAAGCAACACGGATCAGCACCTGGCTCCACGCCTTCGACTACCTCCGCACCGACGACGACACCTTCACCCGCGCTCTCGAGATCCAGCGCCATGCCCTCAACTCAGGCTTCCACCGCGCTCTGTCCCTCCCCGATCTGCTGATCGCCGCCACAGCGGAACTGAACCGGCGAACGGTCCTCCACTACGACGGAGACTTCGACATGATCGCCTCCCTCACCGGCCAACCCACCGAATGGGTCGTCCCGCCCGGCAGTGCCGACCGATGAGCATGTCGGCCTTCCTCACCTCCGATGAGCTGCTGGTACCCCTCATCGAGCAGTCACTGGGGGGTCTGGCAGCTGGCCTGCGTCAACGCGCTGGGCGCCCTGTGCAGCCTGGCTCTGCTCGGATCCCTGCGGGTCCTGGGCTGAGCCCGCCGGGGTGCACCTCGTCGTCTTCTTCCGGATCTCCTGCACGCTGTGTGCGCCCTTGCAACCCCATGCCGCCGGTCACCCTCGCCGCTTGACATCTCCATCAGGAATCGGCACCCGCGAGCCGCTCGCCGCCCTCGTCGGATCGCTTTCCGCACCTACCTGCGTCCAGAGTTCGGCGGCCACTCGACCACGGAGGAGGAGGGCGAGCGCCGAGACTGACGGAGCATCGAGTCCGACCACCCACTCCTCAGCCGTTCCGACCAGACTTATGGAATCCCACGGCTTCCCGAGTCGGCGCGATGCGACTGCCGCGGCGCCGGACCCGGTCAACCTGTTTCGGGCCGCAGGACCCTCGGCACCAACCAGCAAGGTGGCAGTACCAGGATCCTCGTTGACCGGCTGGGGCAAGGGGACCTCCGACGTCGGCACGTTCCAGGAGGCTTCCGCCTCCCCGGCGCCCGGCACGGCTCCGTTCAGCGCCGCTTCCTCGACCCACTTCTCCGACAGGTGGCGCCAGCGACTGGCCGCCAGTTCCGCGCTGTCGTCCGGGCTCTCCTGCCACCAGCCGGAGGCCAGCAACGCCAGATTGCTCAGCCCCCGCACATCGCGCACGAGCACGGCAGGGCTCAGCATCTCGTCCTGCGCCGGCACAGACAGCAGCCCGGTACCCACGACAGCCACCGGCCCCTTGTCGGTGGCGGTGAGCACGAAGTCGGCCAGGGCATCCGTCGGCGTCCTGTTGAAGAGGACCTTTCCTGTCAAGCTCTTCGCCCGCGTGGCACCGAGCGCGTTGACCAGGCGCTTGCGCAGTGCCTCGTCGTCGGCACACGACCAGAGGACGTCCACGCCCACCCCGCGACTACGAAGATCTGCGGCAACCTCGATCACCCTCGCGACCTGGTGATCGTCTAGTTGCGAGACCACGATCAGCGCATGGGTGGTCGCGTCCGCCAGGGCGCCTTCTGCGAGCCGGCGGCTGTCGCCCGCCAGCAGTGCCGTCTCGACACAGGGCACCGTGACGAGTTCCACCGCCTGCACGGAGGACCGCCTGACGCGATCGCGCTCCCGCTGCCATTCCTTGATCATTTTATCGAAGCGCTCTTGCGCGACCGAGCCGGAGGCCAAGCTCTGGTCCTGGTACTGCAGCTCGGTCCTCTCCAGGATCAACGAGGTGAGGTGGCTCCAGTTCGCGGCAACCCCAGCACCACCGCCTTTTCGAGATCCACTCTTAGAGGCAGGTAGTACCTTCCGCGCACCAGGCGTGCATTGCTGTCAATCCGGCGGATCCACTGCTGCTCGTCCGCGTTCCGCGGGAGCAGCCACTCGGTCTCCCCGCCGTTGAGGGTCTTCCGGTGCTGTCGCTCCGTGAGCGCGAAGCTCCGCGCTCCACGGTTGGTCTTCCTCCGAACGTCCCGTGCGGTCACCAGATCGAGGTCTGACTGCCGGGCAAGTTGACAACTCATCAGCTCACGAACGATGTTCTCCTGCCTGCGCTGAACCCGCAAGCTGCTCGGCCGTCGACCGCTGGAGGTGGTGAGCAACCCCTCGGCAGTCGCCACGTAGCGGATCTCCTGATCGCTCTGGGCCATGGCCACCCAGCCTTCGCGGAGCAGCGTCACCAAGCCTTCGATCAGTAGCCGGTCGTGCACCTGGAACGCCTGGCGGAGTTCTTCGAAGGTTCGGCCCTCGTCGCCCTGATCGTCACAGATGAGCCGCAGCAGCAGCTGCTCCAACCTGCTGTAGGGGCGTCCCACCGCGACGTCGTACGAGACCCGGAAGAGGTCCAGCGGCAAGAGCATGTGGATCACAGTTGTCCCCCTTCGGACTTCTTTCCCCGCCCGCGCTGGTGGCTCGTGCGCTGCGCCTCGATATCCCGGACGCGCTCGTCGAGTCCGGTCAAGTCCGCCGGCACCCGCACCGCCCGGCCCTCGGCGAAGAGTCTCTCCAGCTGGTCCACCAACGTCACGGAAACCGAACCGCCGCCCTACGCATTACGATGCACAGACCACGAGTGCCCGATTTAGCGCGAATTCCAAGGTCAACCCAAAGAAGAAACCCCAGGTCATAGCCCTGACCTGGGGTTCACCTTAGAGCCACTTTAGGGATTCGAACCCGAGACCTACGCATTACGAGACCATGAGCGTTCATGTTGCCTGACGTCTCGTCGTGCCGGGTAGTGACGTTTTTCCTGATCGGAGCACATGCGACAGGTTGACCCGTGCCACCCCGTGATGCACCGCCCAAAGGCGTCTGCCCACCGACTGTCCACCGGCGGGGGAGCGGGAAGAGGCCAGCGAGGGCACCGTGTGGCCGCAGGCACAGCCCTGACGAGGCCAGATGGGCACATGAGACTGCTTGTCCGGCCTCGACAAAATCTGTTACCGCACGGTGCCTGTCGAGGCCAGAACCGGACCAGCCCCTCACAGCTGCATATCACCTGCACTGCTGCTAGAATGCAGGCATGACCGCGATTACGATCCGGGATGTCCCGGACGACACAGTCAACGCCCTGAAGGTCCGCGCCGCACAGGCCGGCAAGTCGCTCCAGGCATACGCCCTGGACCTTCTCTCCCGGGAAGCCGCCAAGCCCACCCTCGCGGAGATGGCCACACGCTTGGAGCGTGAAACCCGCACCGAACTCAGCACGACCGACATCCTCGACGCCATCGAGGACGGGCGGGACCGACGTTGATCGTCATCGACTGCTCCAGCCTCGTGCACTTCCTCCTCGACCACGGCAAAACCGGAACCGCGATCCGTGAACGCGTGGGCCGCGCCGACACGCTTGCGGCACCGGGATTGCTGGACTACGAGATCACCTCAGCCGCCTTCGGGCTGGCCCGCGGCCGACGAGGGAGCAAGCCGAAGATCACCGATAAGGAGGCCGTGAAGGCGATCACCGACTACCAGGCCCTCGCTCTCGACCTGCACCCGACGCTGGTCCTGTGGCAGCGCGTACGCGAGCTGTCGAACAACCTCTCCGTCTACGACGCGCACTACGTAGCCCTCGCCGAGAGCCTCGGTGTCCCGCTGATCACCAGCGACGCCAGGATCGAGGCCAGCGGGGCAGCACGCTGCGCGATCGAGACCTTCGAGGCATCCAGCACCTGACGCCAGCGGCACCAACGCACCGGGTTACACAACGGGCCTTCCCCCAAGGCCGGGTAGTTAGCGTTTTCGCAGGTCACGCAAGGGGTGTTGGGGTCCATGCCGTGGCGGCGTAGAGACCGGGGCCGAGTTTGTGGATG
>NZ_JBEXLP010000102.1:0-24259 GCF_040610035.1 Streptomyces sp. NPDC004542 | reverse complement strand
GGCGTTCATCCGCCCGAACAACACGGTTCCGAACACCACGTCATCCCGGCCGCTGCGCGGCCCGGGCGCGGGCCATAGCCACCTGGACGGCGGTGGGCGCGGGCGGCGGCGCCGCGGGCGGACTCGTCGGCGGGGTGCTGGTGGACGTGCTGTCGTGGCGGTGGGTGCTGCTGATCAACGTGCCGGTGGGCGCGGTGGTGCTCGCCGGGTCCGTGCTGTGGCTGGTGGAGAGCCGGGCGGGGGACGGGCGGCGGCTCGACCTGCCGGGCGCGCTGCTGGTCACGGCGGGCCTGGCGACACTGGCGTACGGGATCGTGCAGACCGACGCGGAGGGGTGGACGGCCGCGGCGACGCTGGTGCCGCTGGCCGCCGGACTCGCGCTGCTCGGCCTGTTCCTGCTGGTGCAGGCGCGTACGGCGGCCCCGCTGATGCCGCTCGGGCTGCTGCGGCTGCGGCCGGTGGCGTCGGCGAACGCGGCGATGTTCGTGAGCGGTTCGGCGATGTTCTGCATGTGGTACTTCATGACGCTGTACGCGCAGAACGTGCTCGGCTACTCGCCCCTGGGCGCCGGACTCGCACTGGTCCCCAGCTCCCTGGCCGTGGTGGCGGGCTCCAAGCTGGCTCCGCGGCTGATGCGGACGGCCGGGGCGCGCACGGTGGCGGCGCTGGGGACGCTGGTGGCGGCGGCCGGGTTCGGGTGGCAGTCGACGATGGGCGCGGACGAGGCGTACGTCACGGCGATCATGATCCCCGGGATCCTGATGATGCTGGGGGCGGGTCTGGCGGCCACCCCGCTGGCCGCGCTGGCCACGTCCGGGGCGGCTCCGGGGGAGGCCGGCCTGGTGTCGGGGCTGGTCAACACCTCGCGCACGATGGGCGGTTCGCTGGGGCTGGCGGTGATGTCGACCATCGCGGCGGCGCGTACCGGCGAGGGCGGCGGGGCCGTGGCCCTCACCCAGGGGTACGCGCTGGCCTTCCGCACGAGTGCGGTGCTGCTGCTGGGCGGGGCGGCGCTGATGCTGGTGTGGCTGCCGCGCGGGCTCTCCCCGGCCGCCGCGGATTCCGCCGCGAAGTGACGGTGCCGCCGTGAGCGCGCCGGGAGGTCACAGCCAGCCCTGCTGCCGGGCCTCCCGCACCGCCTCCGCCCGGTTCCGCGTGCCCGTCTTGCCGATCGCGGAGGACAGGTAGTTGCGCACCGTGGACTCGGACAGGTGCAGCTTCGCGGCGATGTCGGCGACGGTCCCCCCGTCCACCGACGCCTTCAGCACGTCGCACTCGCGGGCCGTCAGCGGGTTCGGTCCGGCACTGAGCGCCGCCGCGGCCAGCACCGGGTCCACCACCGTCTCCCCGGTGAGGACGCGACGGATCGCCGCGGCCAGTTCCTCGACCGGCCCGTCCTTGACCAGGAAACCGGACGCCCCCGCCTCCATGGCCCGGCGCAGATAGCCGGGCCGGCCGAAGGTGGTCAGGATCAGCACCCGGCAGCCGGGCACCTGCTCGCGCAGCTCCGCCGCCGCGTCCAGACCGCTGCGCCCGGGCAGTTCGATGTCCAGCAGGGCCACGTCGGGCCGGTGCAGCAGCGCCGCGTCCACGATCGCGTCGCCCGTCGCGACCTGCGCGACGACCTCGATGTCCCGCTCCATGCCGAGCAGTAAG
The DNA here is from genome assembly GCF_040610035.1 of Streptomyces sp. NPDC004542. Classification (NCBI taxonomy): domain Bacteria; kingdom Bacillati; phylum Actinomycetota; class Actinomycetes; order Kitasatosporales; family Streptomycetaceae; genus Streptomyces; species Streptomyces sp. NPDC004542. The sequence continues at coordinate 22,603 of NZ_JBEXLP010000102.1, read as the reverse complement.
GCCAGCGCGCCGCGCATCATGCCCTGGTCCTCGGCGAGCAGGACCCTGATGTTCTTCACCGCCCCAGCGTAGCCAGCACGCGACCGGCTCCGAGGCCACGACGGCGCCGGGGGCGGTGACTGCGGGGCGCGGCATGTCCTGGAGCGATGGTGTGGGCTGGGTGGTCGGTTCGCCGGGGGTGCGGTGGTCGCCTCGGTGGCGGCCGGTTCCGTAGGCGTCATCGCGGTACCGGCGGTGACTGCGGGGCGGCATGTCCTGGAGCGACTGGCGTGGGCTGGGTGGTCGGTTCGCCGGGGGTGCGGTGGTCGCCTCGGTGGCGGTCGGTTCCGGCGGCGCCACCGGCTGCACCGGCGGTGACTGCGCAGCGGCACGTTCTGGTGCGATGGCGTGGGCTGGGTGGTCAGCTCGCCCCGGGCGCCGTGGCCGCCCGGTTCGGCGGCCGGTTCCGTCGGCTCCACCGGCGGTGACCGCGCGGCGGCATGTCCTGGAGCGGCCACGTGGGCTGGGTGGTCAGTTCGCCCGGGGTGTGGTGGCCGCTCCGGTGGTGGCCAGTTGCGCCGGCTCCACCGGGAGACCGGCGGTGACCGTGAAGCCGCCTCGCGGCGACGGTCCGGCGCTGAGGGAGCCGCCCGCCGCCGCGAGGCGCTCGGCCAGGCCCTTCAGGCCGGTGCCGCCGATGCCCTCCGCGGGACGCGTGACCACCTTGCCGGTGCCGGTGCCGGTGCCGGTGCCGTTGTCGGTGACGGTGAGCCGGGCCCGCCCGGTGCCGCTCTCCACGGTGATCTCGCAGCGGGTGGCGTCACTGTGCCGGACGACGTTGGTGACCGCCTCGCGGACCACCCAGCCGAGCAGTGCCTCGGTCTGCGGGGCGAGCGGCGTCCCGGACTGGCGCACCACCGGCTCCACGCTCGCCGCGGACAGTGCCGAACGGGCCCGGGTCAGTTCCGTGGCCAGGCTGCCCTCGCGGTAGCCGGTCACCGCCTCGCGTATCTCGGTCAGCGCCTGTCGGCCCACCGACTCGATGTCGCCGATCTGCGCCAGCGCGGCGGTGATGTCGCGCGGGGCCAGCCGACGGGCCGCCTCCGACTTCACCACGATCACCGACAGGGTGTGGCCGAGCAGGTCGTGCAGGTCGCGGGAGAACCGCAGCCGCTCCTTCTCCACCGCCTGCCGGGCCAGTTCCTCGCGGGCGGCGCGCAGGTCCCGCACGGCCTCGGAGAGGGAGAGGATCGCGGCGGTCACCATCGTGGACAGGAAGGTGCCGTAGGCGATGTTCACCGCGTCTCCCCCGTCGCGGAACCACGAGACGGCGCCCGCGAAGGCGGCCAGCGCGATGCCCGTCCTGCCGAGCCGCGGACCCCGCACGACCGCCCCGGTCGCCAGGCCCAGCAGCGGGAAGAACAGCAGCCAGGTGCCGCCGTAGCCGAGGGCCAGCCCCGTGGTCACCAGCCCCATCAGCAGCAGTGCCACCCGGGTGGAGGCCGCCTCGCGCTTCTCCTTGTGGAAGGCGCGGAACGCCAGGTACACGTAGAGCGAGTTGAAGGCCAGCAGACCCAGGCCCGCGATCAACGGATTCGGGGTCTCGCCCTGGAGGAGGTTGGAGAAGGAGCCCAGCCCCATCAGCAGCCAGGGCAGCAGGGCGAATCCGGTGGGCGGCGGCCCCGGGTGCTCGGGGACCTGACCGTTCCCGCGGGCCCCCCGCCGCGCCGCCTTGAAGCGCTCCATGTCCTCCTTCCACCGCGCCCGCGCCACTCGCCGGTCCTCCGCCCGGCCGAGGGCCTTCCGCCGCCACGCACCGATCGTGCCGCTCATCCGAGATCCCCCGATCAGATGGTCCCCGCCGGATGTTCCCCGCGGTCCGTACGGCGGCACACACTACGAGCCGGTCGGTGCGTGTCGGCAGATGCACATGTACGCATCCGGGCAGTACAAATGTCACTGCGCGTCCGCATCGGCGGTCCTCGCCTGACGGCATGTCAGGAGCCTTCACAACTACGGAGCCCTGGGCTATACAGAGGGCGCCGGACTGGAACGCGTTCTAGATCGGCCCGTGACGACCTCGGTGCGGCCGACGGTGCGGACGGCCGTGCCGGGGTCTTGAAGCCGCCAGTGTCAGGAGCCGTATGCCCATCGACGCAGCCAAGGCCCTCGCGGCCGAGCCGAGGACCGGCGAGATCACCTGGACCACCAAGGACGTCCAGCTCTACCACCTCGGCATCGGCGCCGGCGCGAACCCCGACCGGCACAGCCCCGCCACCGACCCCGACGAACTGCGCTACACGCTGGAGTCCCGGCTGCACGTGCTGCCGAGCTTCGCCACCGTCGCGGGCAACGGGGCCCCGGGTGTGATCAGCGGCCTGTCCATGCCCGGCGTCGACGTCGACCTCGCCCGCGTCCTGCACGGCGGCCAGTCGCTCACCGTGCACCGTCCCCTCCCGGCCGAGGGCGGCGCCACGGCCACCGGCCGCATCGCCGCGGTGTACGACAAGGGCAAGGCGGCCGTGCTCGTCCTGCGCACCGAGGTCGCGGACGGCGACGGCCCGCTGTGGACCAGCGACGCCCAGATCTTCGTACGGGGAGAGGGCGGCTGGGGCGGCGACCGCGGGCCCTCCGCCCGGCTGGACCCGCCCGAGGGTGAGCCGCACCGGACCGTCGAGCGGCCGGTCCGCGAGGACCAGGCCCTGCTCTACCGCCTCTCCGGCGACTGGAACCCGCTGCACGCCGACCCCGAGTTCGCCAAGCTCGCCGGGTTCGACCGGCCCATCCTGCACGGGCTGTGCACGTACGGCATGACGCTGAAGGCCGTCGTCGACACCCTGCTCGGCGGTGACGTCACCCGGGTCCGCTCCTACACCACCCGCTTCGCCGGGGTGGTGTACCCGGGCGAGACCCTGCGCATCCGGATGTGGCGGGGCGACGGCTCCGTGCGGGTCGCCGTGAGCGCGGCCGAGCGGGACGCGCCGGTCCTCGCCGACACGGTCGTCCGACACTCCTGAGCCCAGCCTTCACGAGGGGAGCCGCACCATGCGCGCAGCCGTACTGCACGAGATCGGCCAGGACAAGCTGGAGGTCCTCGACGACGTCGAGGCGGTGGGCTTCGGCCCCGGCCGGGTGAGGGTCCGGGTGCGCGCCACCGGGCTGTGCCACTCGGACCTGTCCGCGATGAGCGGGGTGCTGCCGCAGCCGGCGCCCTTCGTGCCCGGCCACGAGGGGGCGGGCGAGATCCTCGACGTCGGGGAGGGCGTCCGCGGCCTGAAGCCCGGCGACCGGGTGGTGATCTGCTGGCTGCCCGCCTGCGGCGCCTGCCCCGCCTGCAGGCGCGGACAGACCGAACTGTGCCTGGCCGGGTTCATGAACGCGGGCACCCCCAACTTCAAGCGGCCCGGCGGGGACGTCTTCGGCTTCGCGGGCACCGGCACCTTCGCCGAGGAGGTCGTCGTCGACGCGGGCTGCGCCGTGCCCATCCCGGACGACGTGCCCTTCGACATCGCCGCCCTGATCGGCTGCGGGGTCACGACCGGACTGGGCGCCGCGCTCAACACCGCCGACGTGCGGGCCGGTTCGTCGGTCGCCGTGATCGGCTGCGGAGGCGTCGGCATCTCCGCGATCCAGGGGGCCCGGCTGAAGGGGGCCGCCGAGATCGTCGCCGTCGACCCGGTGGCCTCGCGCCGCGAGTCCGCGCTGGGGTTCGGTGCGACCCGGGCGGTCTCCCCGGAGGAACTGCCCGGCGCCAAGCAGCAGGTGACCGGCGGCGAGGGCTTCGACTACGTCTTCGAGGTCGTCGGCAGGTCCGCCACCGCCCGCACCGCCTACGAGAACACCCGCCGCGGCGGCACCCTCGTCATCGTCGGCGCCGGCGCCATGGACGACTTCCTCCAGCTCAACATGTTCGAGCTGTTCTTCGACGAGAAGCGGATCCTGCCGTCGATGTACGGCGGCGGGGACGTGCTGCGCTCCTACGAGCGGACCGTCGCCCTGTGGCGGGCGGGCCGTATCGACCTGGCGGGGCTGATCACCCACCGGGTGCCGCTCGCCGGCGTCAACGAGGCGCTGGACCAGATGCGCACCGGGACCGCCCTGCGTACGTGCATCGAGATCTGACGGAACCAGACTGAATCAGATTGAACCTCACGGAATCTGAAGGAATCTGAAGGAATCTGACGGACGAGCCGGAGAGGCCGGGGATCCGTATGGCACTGCCACTCGAAGGACTGTCGGCGATCGTCACGGGCGCCGGTCGGGGGCTCGGCCGGGCCGAGGCGCTGGAACTCGCCCGGCTCGGCGCGGCCGTCGTCGTCAACGACCACGGCCGGCCCGGCCGGGACGGCTCCGGCGAGGCCTCGGCCGGCCCCGCCGAGCAGGTCGCCGCCGAGATCCGCGCGGCGGGCGGCCGGGCCGTGGCCCACACCGGCGACGTCGCCGACCTCCAGCAGGCCCGGACCCTCGTCCGGCTGGCCGTCGAGGAGTTCGGCCGGCTCGACGTCCTGGTCAACAACGCGGGCATCCTGCGCGACCGCATGGTCTTCTCCATGACGGAGGACGAGTGGGACTCGGTCATCCGGGTCCACCTCAAGGGCCACTTCAACACCACCCACCTCGCCGCCGCACACTGGCGGGAGCGGTCCAAGGCGGCCGGGGGGCCGGTGTACGGGCGGATCGTGAACACCTCCTCGGAGGCGTTCCTGGCCGGTTCGGCGGGGCAGCCCAACTACGCGGCCGCGAAGGGCGGCATCGTGGGCCTCACCACGTCCACCGCCCTCGCCCTCGCCAAGTACGGCGTGACGGCCAACGCCATCTGCCCGCGCGCCCGGACCCGGATGACCGAGGACGTCTTCGCCGGGCTCGCCGCCCCCGAGGAGGGCCTCGACCCGCTCGCCCCCGAGCACGTCGCCCCGCTCGTCGGCTACCTCGCCTCGCCCGCCGCCGCCCGGGTCAACGGACAGCTGCTCGTGGTGCACGGCGGCATGGTGGCCGTCGTCGAACGGCCGCGCGTACAGGCACAGTTCGACAGCAAGCAGGAGACCTTCACGTACGACGAACTCGACGCGCTGCTCACCCCGCACTACGCGGGGCGCCCGGCGGGGGAGACGTTCGCGGCGGCGGAGGTGCTGGCACTCAAGCGGCGTTGAACACGCGGAAGGGGGCCGCCACTGGCGGACGGCCCCCTTCCGGCGTACCGTCAGGCAGCCGCCTCGGTCTGCTCGACCGGCTTGCGGTGGCGGCCGCTCGGGGCCGTCTCGCCGTCCCGGACCGAGACCGGCCCGCGGTGCTTGCCGTGGCCCGTGGCCTCTCGGGAGTCGGCGGACAGCGTCTGGGTGGTGCTGGCGTCGCTCATGGAAGAATTCACCCCGTCAACATGATCTTTTTACAGCCGGGTGAGTCTAACCGGCCCACCTCGGGCCGAATCCAGACGGGCACGCCAACCGGCACTAGTTCGTTACAACCCGCCCCAACGGCGCCTGCTGGAGCGGCACCGGACGGGGCGCGACCGGCCTTTCGGGCTCCGCTTCCACCGGCCGGGGAGCAGGCTCCAGGGCCCGTCTGGAAGCCGGGACGGCCAGGTCTCTCGGCGGCGCCGCCAGCCCCGCCACCCCGCACGGCACGTCCCGGGTGGCGTACGGCAGCCGCAGTACCGCGTCCGCCGTCCACACCCCGGCCCCCGCCAGCCAGCCCTCGGGCGCCGCGACATGGTGCACCTGCCGTTCCACGGGCCGCCACACGCCGACCCAGGTGCCCAGCGGTCCGTCAATCCGCAGGGCCACCGCGCAGGTCTCCGGCATCAGCACCTGCCCCGGCTGGATCGAGAACGGCGTCACCGCGCAGCCGGGCAGCCGCAGGCACTCCGGGAACCGCACCGGCAGCGAGCTGCCCAGGATGCCCCAGCCCAGCCGTTCCCGCCCCGGGGAGGGCGCGTCCGAGGAGATCAGCAGCAGCCCGCTGTCGGGGTCGGCGAGCCGCAGCCGGTCGTCGCTGTCGGCGGCGATCTGCAGCAGCGGCGACACCTCGCCGCCCCGCTCCAGGTCCACCACGACCGCCTTGGTCCGGCCGCCGATCTCCCGGTCCACGGCGAGCAGCCGTCCCGTGCGGTCCAGCCAGACACCGCCCGAGCAGCGCCCGGGGACCTCGGCGAGCTGCTCGGGCCCGAAGGCGCCGCCCGCCACCAGCCACACCGCCGTCGTGTAGCGGCCCACCACGAGCGCGTAGGCCCGCTCGCCGCCCGGCACCGGGGGCAGCAGCCGCACCCGGGCGTCCTCCTCCGGGCGCTCCACCGCGCCGAGCGGCAGTTCGCCGGTGTCCGGACCGGTCGGGTACAGCAGCGAGAAGGCGTGCCGCCGCTCCACCGGCCGGTGGATGAGGACCCGTCCGTCGCCCATCGGCTGCACCTCGGTACCGGGCTCCTCCGGCTGGTTGCCGGGCAGGGGAACGGCGTACGGCTCGGGCCCGCTCAGCGTCCAGCGCTCCGGGAACCAGCAGTCCCCGGCCGGCGCGAGGCGGGCGGCGTAGACGCCGTCCACGGTGATGGCGCAGCCCGCCCGGGGCGCCCCTCCGTCCGCTCCGGCCGCCGACGATTCGATCGCACACGCTGTCATCGTTCGGTCACCTCCGGTGATGAAGCTAGGTTTCGTACGCACAGGCGGGGGAGCGCCGGGCGGCTGCTTCACACGTACGGGTGGCCGTGCGGTGGTTCCTCTGAGGAAACGGGGATCGCTGTGCTGTCCGCAGACCGGTGAGGCGGAGTCGGTACACCCGTGCGGAACAGGCAGGTAGCCTTTCCCCGTGCCTCGTCTGTCTGAAGTCATCGCCGCGCTGGAGAACCTGTGGCCCGCCGAGCGGGCCGAGTCCTGGGACGCGGTCGGCACCGTCGTGGGCGACCCCGACCAGGAGGTCACCCGGGTCCTGTTCGCCGTCGACCCGGTCCGGGAGATCGTCGACGAGGCGGTGCAGCTCGGCGCCGACCTGCTCGTCACCCACCACCCGCTCTACCTGCGCGGTACGACCACGGTCGCGGCCTCCACCGTCAAGGGGCGGGTCGTGCACACCCTCATCAAGAACGACATCGCGCTGCACGTCGCCCACACCAACGCCGACACGGCCGACCCGGGCGTCAGCGACGCGCTGGCCGGAGCGCTGGACCTGCGGGTCGTACGGCCCCTCGTGCCGGATCCGGCCGACCCGGAGGGCCGCCGGGGCCTGGGACGGATCTGCGAGCTGGACCACCCGGTGACCGTGCGCGAACTCGCCGCCCGCGCCGCCGAACGGCTGCCCGCCACCGCGCAGGGCATCCGGGTGGCCGGCGACCCCGAGGCGGTCGTCCGCACCGTCGCGGTCAGCGGCGGCTCCGGCGACAGCCTCTTCGACCACGTCCGGGCGGCCGGCGTGGACGCCTTCCTCACCGCGGACCTGCGCCACCACCCGGCCTCCGAGGCGATCGCGCACGGCTCGCTCGCGCTGCTCGACGCGGCCCACTGGGCCACCGAATGGCCCTGGTGCGAGCAGGCCGCCGCCCAGCTCGACGAAATCTCCGACCGCCACGGCTGGGACCTGCGCGTCCACGTCTCGAAGACGGTCACCGACCCCTGGACCGCCCACGCGGCGTCCACCACGACCTCTAGCACCATGGGAGCCCCCAACTGAACGCCGCGCCCGCCGACCAGATCCGACTCCTCGACGTCCAGGCCCTCGACGTCCGCCTGCAGCAGCTGGCGCACAAGCGGAAGTCCCTGCCCGAGCACGCCGAGATCGAGTCGCTGACCAAGGACCTCACGCAGCTGCGCGACCTGCTCGTGGCCGCGCAGACCGAGGAGAGCGACACCGCCCGCGAGCAGACCAAGGCCGAGCAGGACGTCGACCAGGTCCGCCAGCGTGCCGCCCGGGACCAGCAGCGCCTGGACTCCGGCGCGGTCACCAGCCCCAAGGACCTGGAGAACCTCCAGCGGGAGATCGTCTCCCTCGCCAAGCGGCAGGGCGACCTCGAGGACGTCGTCCTGGAAGTCATGGAGCGCCGCGAGTCCGTGCAGGAGCGGGTGGCCGAGCTGACCGAGCGGGTGGCCTCCGTCCAGGGGAGGATCGACGACGCGACCGGGCGCCGGGACGCCGCCTTCGAGGAGATCGACGGCGAGGCGGGCTCGGTCACCAAGGAGCGCGAGGTCATCGCGGGCGCGGTCCCCGCGGACCTGCTCAAGCTGTACGACAAGCTGCGCGAGCAGCAGGGCGGGATCGGCGCGGCCAAGCTGTACCAGCGCACCTGCCAGGGCTGCCGCCAGGAGCTGGCGATCACCGACATCAACGCGATCCGCGCGGCCGCCCCGGACACGGTGGTGCGCTGCGAGAACTGCCGCCGCATCCTGGTGCGCACGGCCGAGTCCGGCCTCTAGGTCCGCGGGAGCCGGTGGTGCGGGAGTTCATCGTCGAGGCCGACGGCGGGTCGCGGGGCAACCCCGGCCCGGCCGGTTACGGTGCCGTGGTCCGCGACGCGGCGACGGGTCAGGCCCTGGGCGAGGCGGCGGAGTACCTCGGCGTCGTCACCAACAACGTGGCCGAGTACCGGGGCCTCGTGGCCGGTCTGCGCGCCGCCCACGCCCTCGACCCGGCCGCCCGGGTCCACGTCCGCATGGACTCCAAGCTCGTCGTCGAGCAGATGTCGGGCCGCTGGAAGATCAAGCACCCGGACATGAAGCCGCTGGCGGCGGAGGCCGCCCGCGTCTTCCCGGCCGGCCAGGTCAGCTACGAGTGGATCCCGCGCGAGCGGAACAAGCACGCGGACCGCCTGGCCAACGAGGCGATGGACGCGGGCGTCAAGGGGGAGCAGTGGTCCCCGTCCACGTCCCGGGCGGCCCTCGACACCGCGGACCCGCTCCCGGAACCCGCGCTCCCGGAACCCGCGCTCCCGGAACCGCAGGGCCCGCCCGGGGACGCGGCGGCGGGCGCGGCGAAGGCACGGGCGGCCCTGGCGACGGGCCGGTGCGCCGGGTCCCGCTCCGGTGCCGGGTCCGGCTCCGGCTTCGCGAAGCCGATCGCGGCCCCGGCGGAGGACGACGTCGAGGCCGAGGCGGCCCGTGCGGCCGAGGCCGACGCGGCGCGCGAGGCCGGGGCCCGCGCCGCCGACCTGCGCGCGGCCCGTACGGTGGCCACCCCCGCCCCCTCCGCCCCCGGCTGGAGCGCCGCCCCCGATCTGGGCGCCCCCGCCACCTTCGTACTGCTGCGCCACGGCGAGACCCCGCTCACCCCGCAGAAGCGTTTCTCGGGCAGTGGCGGCACCGACCCCTCCTTGTCCGACGTCGGCCGGGAGCAGGCGCGGCGGGTCGCCGCCGCCCTCGCCAGGCGCGGCACGATCCAGGCCGTCGTGGCCTCCCCCCTCGCCCGTACCCGCGAGACCGCGGGCATCGTCGCCGCCCGGCTCGGGCTGGAGGTGACGGTCGACGACGGGCTGCGGGAGACGGACTTCGGCGCCTGGGAGGGACTCACCTTCGGCGAGGTACGGGAGCGCCACCCGGACGACCTGAACGCCTGGCTCGCCGATCCGGCCGCCGAACCCACCGGCGGCGGCGAGAGCTTCGAGGCGACCGCCGCCCGGATCGCCGTCACCCGCGACAAACTGGTCGCGGCGTACGCGGGCCGCACGGTCCTGCTGGTCACGCACGTCACCCCGATCAAGACGTTCCTGCGCCTCGCCCTCGGCGCCCCGCCCGAGTCCCTGTTCCGCATGGAACTGTCGGCGGCCTCGCTGTCGGCGGTGGCGTACTACGCGGACGGCAACGCGAGCGTACGGCTGTTCAACGACACGTCCCACCTGCGGTCCTGAGCCCGGCGGCGGCCCGCGCCAGCGCCTCGACGCGCGTCCAGTCCCGGGCCGCGACGGCGTCCGCCGGGACCATCCAGCTCCCGCCGACGCAGGCGACGTTGGGCAGGGACAGATAGTCCTGGGCGTTGTCCGGCCCGATGCCGCCCGTCGGGCAGAACCGGGCCTGCGGCAACGGACCGGCCAGCGACCGCAGATACGCCGTACCCCCGGCCGCCTGCGCCGGGAAGAACTTCATCTCCCGCACCCCGCGCTCCAGCAGTGCCACCACCTCCGAGGCGGTCGACACCCCCGGCAGGAACGGCACCCCGGACTCCCGCATCGCCCCCAGCAGTACGTCCGTCCAGCCGGGACTGACCAGGAACCTGGCCCCCGCGGCCACGCACTCCGTCACCTGATCGGGCGTCAGCACCGTGCCCGCGCCGACCACCGCGTCCGGCACCGCACCGGAGATCGCCCGGATCGACTCCAGCGCGGCGGGTGTCCGCAACGTCACCTCGATCGCGGACAGCCCCCCGGCCACCAGGGCCCGCGCCAGCGGTACGGCGTCGGCGGCGTCGGAGAGGACCACCACGGGCACCACGGGCACGCCGGGCACGAGATCCAGCACGGAAGCGGCGGATACGGCTGAGGCGGCGGAGACGGCTGAGACGGCGGAGGCAGCCGGGGAAGAGGGCAACGGCGAGGTCATGCGCTCATCGTGCCCGCGGCGTGCAGCATGCGCAAAGAACGTTGCGCATGCTGCAATACCGCCTACCGCCTACCGCCTACCGCCTACCGCCTGCCGTCGCGGCGTCAGTGAACCTCCGACACCAGCACGTCCAGCGCCCACGGCCGCCCCGCCTTCGCGGGAGCCTCCGCCTCCACCACGTACCCCAGGTCCCGCAGCGCCTCCACCAGCTCGGCGGGGCTCCCGGGCGCCGCCCCCGCCGACAGCAGGCTGCGCACCATCCGCCCCTTCGTCGCCTTGTTGAAGTGGCTGACCACCTTCCGGGTCGGCGCGTGCAGCACCCGTACGCTCGCGGTCCGCCCGGCGAGCTCACCCTTCGGCTTCCAGGCGGCGGCGTAGGCGGCGGACCGCAGATCCAGCACCGGCCCGTCCCCGGCCGCCTCGGGCAGCACCTCCGCCATCGGCGTCCGCCAGTACGCGCCGAGCGCGCCCAGCCCGGGCAGCCTCACGCCCATCGAGCACCGGTAGGAGGGGATCCGGTCGGTGATCCGGACGGCCCCCCACAGCCCGGAGAACACCAGCAGCGACCCCGTGGCACGCTTCTTGGCGGCGGCGTCGAGGGAGGCCAGGCCGAGGGCGTCGTACAGGACCCCCGTGTAGATCTCGCCCGCCGGCCGGGCCCCGGCGGTGCGCAGCCCGGCGTTCTTGGCCACCTCCCCCCGCAGCCCCTCGCTCAGCCCGAGCACCTCCCGCGCCTTCTCCTCGTCACCCGAGCACAGCCCGACCAGTTCCCCGAGCACGGCCTCGCGCGCCGCGTTCAGCCCCGGCAGGGACAGCGACTCCGGCTTCAGCGGGGCACCACGCCCGGAGGCGGCCTTGCCTTCGGAGGGCGGGAGCAGGACAAGCACGGTGACTCCTTCTGTTGAGCTCCGGGCCAGCGTACGGCCGGTTTCCCGGCGCCGCGGACCCGGCGGCGGCATGGAAACGGGGCTCGGGGCGTTGCACCCGTAGCGCACGTGCCATGAACAAGGGGGCGCGGTGAACGAACGCGAGCAGGCCACCTGGACCAGGGCACGACTGGGCCGCTGCGGGCCGCCCCTCGACCTGCTGACCGCCTGCTTCGACACCCACGTCCACGCCCCGCACGCGCACGACGAGTACACCATCGGCGTCACCACCGGCGGCTGCGAGGCCATCGACCACCGCGGCGGCCTGATCCGCTCCGGCCCGGGCTCCCTGGCGGGATCGGTGCCGGCCACGGCGGCCGGTACGAGGCGAAGCGCCACCCCTGTGGCACAGCCGAGCCCGCGGACGAACCGGAGCGGCATCCCGTTCTACCTGCTGGTCGACCGTGACGCCGCCTCGGTCACGCTGTTCGGCATCCCGGAGGACGACACCTACCGCGAGCACCGCACCCACCCCTTCGGCAAGCCGGTCGCGCTGCCCGAGCCGTTCGCCTTCGACCTGGACACCACGGACTTCCTCTGACCGGAGGACCGGAGGAACCGGGCGCCCCGCCCGCCCGGTACCATGGTCGACACGGCAGACGAGCCGGGCGGACGGCCGCGTGGAGTCCCTCTAGGGGGCTTCCCGAGGAACGTCCGGGCTCCACAGGGCAGGGTGATGGCTAACGGCCACCCGGGGTGACCCGCGGGACAGTGCCACAGAAAACAGACCGCCGGGGACCTCGGTCCTCGGTAAGGGTGAAACGGTGGTGTAAGAGACCACCAGTGCCCAGGGTGACCTGGGCAGCTAGGTAAACCCCACCCGGAGCAAGGTCAAAAGGAGCCGCTGTGAAAGGCGCGCTCTGCGCGGACGTTCGAGGGCTGCCCGCCCGAGTCCGCGGGTAGACCGCACGAGACCGGTGGCAACACCGGCCCTAGATGGATGGCCGTCGCCCCGACTCCCGCGAGGGACCGGGGAACAGAACCCGGCGTACAGCCCGACTCGTCTGCCGCCACCTGCGGCTTTGCCCGGGAAAGGGCCTCTGACCCGCGTCGGAGACCCTTTCCGATCTTTCGAGGGCTTGCCGCGTTACGCGGCGGAAAGTCCCTCGGAAGTCCCTCGGGCAGCGCTGAAAGTCCCTGAAAAACGGTCGGTCGTGCGGGTGAACCGAACCGCGCCGGCACCGAGGCCCCTCCGCGGCCGGCCACGTCCGAAGGTGACGGCCCGCCGGGTGACGGCCACGCGTGCCCTTGCCCGGTGGAGCGGTCTGCGTCCTCGTCCGCCGGAGCAGGCGGCGGCTCGTTCGTCGGACGCCGGGGCGCCCGGTGCCCCGGGTCCGGGGCACGTCGCCACGGCCGTGCGCGGGGAGCCGATCCGCGCGATCACCCGCACCGGCTCGGGGCTGGGGTCCCTCCCCGCCGAAGGCCGGGCCGCCCGGCCGGCCGGTGATGCCGCGCGTCTTTCCCCGACTCATGGAGGCGGCCCTTCCCCTTCGAGTCGTCGAAGCGCTTCATCTGGCAGACGAAGGCGAAGGCGAAGGCGGAGGTGATGACGGCGCGCGCACGACACGAGCCGTGGCGCAAGTGGCGATCTGCGACACGACCATTGACAGTGCGTCAGGAGACTGGCAAGTTCGAAGCGCTTCGACTGTGCTGCACGAGCGAGACCGCACTTCAACCGCCATCCACGCCGCCCGCCGAGGGGGTTCCTTCCCCGCCGCGCGTCGATGTCCGCGGTCGGCGCTCCCGGCCACCTGGAGGGGGCGCTGCCGCCGCCGCACGGGGACCCCGCCCGCCGCCGTGGCCGGCGGATGTCCGCGTCCGGCGTCGTCGACGCGCACCAGCCGCCGGGCCGGCTCTTCCTCCGACGTTCACCAGGAGACCGCATGGACCGCATGGACAGCATGACAACCCGCCTGTTAAGCGGGCCGGTCGATCCGGCAGCGGGTGCACGGCCGAATGCTCCTGTCGCTCCGGAACCCGGGGTTCACGGCCCGGCCGCCGGGCGCGGCCGCCTCCGAACCGTCCGGCGGCTGATCGCCGGCCTGGCGGTGTCGGCCCTGGCGCTGTCGGGGCTGCTGACGGCCGGCCCGGCACAGGCCGCGTCGTCTGCGCGAGAGGCTCAGGCGGCAGCGGCCACCAGTCAGTTCCACGGAGTGAACTGGGCCGACCCCGACGACAACTTCATCACCGGCCCCAACGTGCCCGTGGGCCTGTCGACGTCGGACGACTACGCGACGACCTACACGAAGTCCACGGCGATCCTCAAGGGATTCCAGGCGCTCGGCGCCAACACCGTCCGCCTCGGCTTCAACGCGGCGACCACGTCCGGAACCTGGTGGAACAGCTACACCGCCGCGCTGGACGCCGCGACCGCCCTGGGAATGAACGTCATCGTCGCACCGTGGCTGCAGGGCGGAAAGGTCGGTGACACCGCGTCCTTCAACCAGATGTGGGACACGATGATCAACAAGTACGGCGCGAAGAGTAACTTCTACTTCGACATCATGAACGAGCCGTACGGCTACACCGCCACCGAGCTGACCGATTTCGAGGCCTCCTGGCTGGCGCGCTACCCCGGCCTCTCCCGTGGGCACGTGATCGTGCCGGGCCTGTGGGCCGACAACAACCTCTGCTCCGTCGGCGCCGACTCCCGGCTGTCCGGCACCCTGCTGTCGATCCACATCTACAGCATGTTCGGCGATTCCCACACCACCGAGGCCGACTGGATCAACGACTTCACCGGCGCTCTGTGCGGCTACGCCGACCGCGCCGTACTGACCGAGTTCGGCGTCCCCATGACCACCGGCGTCGACTACAACGGTCCCAAGGACGGCACCAACGACCTGTCCTACCTCTACGCCGTCACCGACACCGTGCGCAGCCTCGGCATGGGCTCCGTACTGTGGACAGGCGTCAAGGAGGCGGCCCAGACGCAGGGTCCGGGCCCGTGCGAGAACGCCTCGTGCGCCATCACCTCCCTGACCGGCAGCGGCACCAACCTGTCACTGACCGTCACCAACCGGTCCGGCCTCGACCGCCTCCAGTGGGGCTGGGGCACCGGCACCGACCCGGGCGACGGGGGTGGCACGGAGATCGGCACCGCACTGCGCGGGGCCGGATCCAACCGCTGCCTGGACGTACCCGGCTTCAGCACGGCCAACGGTGTGCAGACCGAGATCTGGGACTGCAACGGCGGGAGCAACCAGCACTGGACGCTCACCTCCGCCCAGGAACTGCGCGTCTACGGAAACAAGTGCCTCGAGGCCTACGACGCCGGGACCTCGCCCGGCACCAAGGCCGTCATCTGGGACTGCGACGGCGGCGCCGGCCAGAAGTGGAAGGTCAACAGCGACGGCACCGTCACCAGTGTCCAGTCCGGTCTGTGCCTGGACGTCACCGGCGCCTCCACCGCCAACGGAGCCCTCGTCGAGTTGTGGACCTGCACCGGCGGCAGCAACCAGAAGTGGACACGCGGCTGATCCCGTGACCGGCTGACGAGTGGGACGTGCGCTCACGGCGCGCCGGCCGCGGGCCGACCGACGTGCCCGCCCCGGCGAGCGACCTCGAGGCCGAAGTTTCCCCAAGGCCGGGTAGGCGTCCGCAACAGCCGGCGCGTCCACAGCGAAAAGGGCGAGGAACGGAACTGACGGCGCTTTCGCACGGCATCGGCGGGACGTCAGGAGAGGCGTGGCCCCTCCGGGCCGCGTAGCCGGGCGAGGAGACCGGCGATCTCGCGGGTCTCCTCGTGGTCCTCCCCGAGGAGTACGCACATGTCCTCGTGGAGGGCGTCGAGGACACCCTCGGCCTCGGTGCGGCGGCCCTCGGAGAAGAGGAGGACACCGATGCTGCGGCGCAGGTCGAGAGCGGTCTCGGAGGCGTCTCCGGCCACGTCGGACACGACCTCCAGCACCTCCTGGAACTCGCGCAGGGCCGCGGTGGCCTGGCCGAGGTTGGCCCGGCAGTGGGCGGCGTGCCGACGGCACTCCAGCGCGCTTTCGCCGGCCGGTCCCTCCGTACGGGCGTAGACGGCGGCCAGCGCCTCGAACTCCGGTAACGCGCGACGGAAGTCCTCGCCGTACATGAGGACCGCCGCGCGCTGCCGCCGCAGACCCAGCACACGGGGGTTGTGTGCGCCGAGAGCGGTGGCCGCCGTGGTGATCACCGCCTTGAGGACGTCCGCGGCCTGGGCGAACCGCCCGCTCTCGGCCAGGTCCGCGGACCGGGCGTAGGCGTCCCGGATGGCGTCCCGCAGTGCCGTGTCGGCGCGCGCCCGGCCCGGTACGGGAGCCAGCGGCCCGGGTGACGGCACGGGCGGCGTGGTCCGCCGCAGCGGTGCGTTCGGCTGCCGGTAGACCACCGTCGGGTCGGGAACCCCGGAAGGGGAGCCGCCGTGGGTGAGGGCCATGGGGTCGGACGCCGATCCCGGTTGCGGCAGGTGCGGTGCGAGACGCTCGTACACCGCGTACGCGTCGGCGGGACGCTGCTCGGGCGTCTTCGCCAGCAGCTCCAGGGTCAGCGCCTCCAGGTCCTCCGGCACCTCGGGCCGCAGGGTGCGCAGCGGCCTCGGCGGCACGTCCATGTGCTGGTGCAGGAGCTGGTACTCGTTGTCGCCGCTGAAGACCGGCTGCCCGGCCAGGAGTTCGTGCAGCACACAGCCGAGCGCGTAGAGGTCGCTGAGCGGCGTGATCTGCGCGCAGTCGATCTGCTCGGGCGGCATGTAGCGACTGGTCCCGATCCGGCTGCCGGTGGCCGTCAGCCGCGTGACGTCCGTGCCCAGCAGCTTCGCGATGCCGAAATCCAGCACCTTGACCGTGCCGTCCGCGGCGATCAGCACGTTGTCCGGCTTCAGGTCGCGGTGTACGACCGGGATCGCGTGGGCGTACGACAGGACCGTGCAGATCTGCGCGGCGATCGACGCGGCCCAGCTCACCGGCAGCGCCACCGCCGCGCCGCCCTCCGTACCCGTGAGCACCGTGCGCAGGGAGACCCCGCGCACGTACTCCATCACCAGGTACAGCCGGTCGTACGACGCCTCGTCCAACACCGCGTCGAACACCTGCGGTACGCCGTGATGCCCGATCCGGGCGGTCACGCGCGCCTCGCGCTCGAACCGGCGGGTGAACTCCTTCGCCTGCGCGGGCGACGCGACGATGTCGGGCCGGATGAGCTTGACCGCGATCTCCCGGTCCAGGACGGCGTCGTAGCCGCGCCAGACCGTGCCCATGCCGCCGGACTCGATCTCCTCGATCAGCTCGTACCGGCCCTGCTCGCCGATCCTCCGCGCCTGCGCCACGCGTTGCGCCCCCGTCGTCCTGATAGCCCGTCAGTCGATCGCTGTACACCGTACCGACCGGCGGCGGCTTGCACGGGGTCCTACAGCAAGTGATCGGCCTTGCCGGCCTTGATGTCGGTGATGAGGGTGCGCAGGGCTTCGAGGGAGTCGGTGAGGAAGTGGTCCTCCTGGCCGGCGACGGCTATGTAGGCGTTGCCGTCGGTGTCGGTGCCTAGGCGGAAGCAGGAGCTGCCCTCGGCGCAGAAGGGGTTTTCCCAGGTGATGTCGGGCATTACTGCTCCTCATAGTCGGTGTGCGATGTCACGCCCAGGGGGGGTGACGGGGCGGAGCGGTCGGCCGGGCGGGGCGGGTGGACCGGGCGGGTCAGGCACCCTTGTCGTCGATGTTCTCTTCCGGGTGGGTCACCCGCCGACGGCGCGGCGTTGACGCTCTCCAGGGTGCCGAACGGTGCGAGGGGCTTGACCTCGAAGTTTCGCCACTGTGACCGAGATGAGCCTCGACGGACCGGCACACTGCTACGGTCACGTTTATGACGCACTGGGACAATTCAACTCGGGCCGTCGATTTGCGGGTTGCAGCGGTTGATGAGGTTCTCGATCGTGTGGAGCGTTCGCTTCAGACGCGCCTGAATCGGGACACCGTAGTACGCAAGCGCCGCTCGATCGGCACGCGGACGGACCGCGATACGTGGGTACGTGTCGAAAGGCGCGGACTTGACCGGATCGGGGTTCAGGGTGGGGATGGCACCGCTTCCGCCGAGGCCCTGCGCGGGATCGCGAAACCGGCGTGGCGCGCCGGCGTCGCGTGGCGTGACGAGACGGAGCCGGTGATGTGGCGGGCGGATGAGACGGAGCTGCTGCCGGGGGCGCCGGTGGGCAGTGCGGTGGTCTCGCAGGATCCGCAACTGCCCGAGGAGTGGTGGGCCGCGCTGAATGCCTCCATGGACGCCCTCGCCGCGCAGAACACCAACCGGATCGCGACACCGGATACCGAGACGCTCACGCAGGAACTGATCACGGGAACGGTCCACAGCGTCTTCCCCGGTGTCGATACGACCGTGACCGAATGGCGTTCGGCCCATGCGGATTTCAACTGGGCGAACATGACGGCGCCGGTATTCTGCGTGTTCGACTGGGAGGACTGGGGCATGGCCCCGTGCGGCCTGGACGCGGCGAATCTGTGGGGCGCCTCCCTCGCCGTCCCGGCTCTGGCCGACCGCGTCCGCAGCGAGCGGCGTGACGATCTGGACACCCGGGACGGCAAGCTGATGACGCTGTTCGTCGTCGCGAAGATCCTCGGCCCCTGCGCTGAGCCGGCCGACCCCCGACTGGGGCCCGCCAGGGAGACGGCGGATCGAGTGGTGAAGGAACTTCAGACCGGCTGACGGCGGGCCTGGAGGAGCCGCCGGTACTCCCGGACCACATGGTCGTCGATCTGGTACGCCAGAGCGCCGATCAGCTCCCGCAGGTGGTCGACGTTGTCCGTACCGACCGTGACCGCGTCGACTCGGGGCAGGCCGTAGGCGGAGCGGAACGCCGCCTGGACCCGCGTGGCCGACGGGGAATGCCGCAGGAAGATCCGAGGGTCGAACCTCTCCCACACCGCCTCGGTCGTACTTCCGCCGAAAGGGCTCATGCCCCACACCTGCGACGGCCGCCACCGCGTAACCAAGGCCTCGGCCGCTTCGAGGACCCTGACACTCACCAGCAGCCCTGACCGGACCATGAGGACATCAGGGCGGGGTACGTCGAGGTCTGTAAGCGGGCGCGGATCCCAGCTCGCTACACCCCACCCCCCGCACAGCCCCGTCTGAGCGGCGTCGGCCAGCGCCGCGCACGCCTGTGCCAGCATCTCCGTGTCGGGGCGGGAGTGCTCGGGGTTGTGGAGGAGCACCGCGTCCGGCTCTCGTCCAAGATCCTTCACGGCCTGCTCGACTCCGGTGCGCAGCTGGGCAGGAGCGAGGGAGTGTCCTCCCGGGAAATACCCGACCTTGGTGGAGACCGAGAATTTCGGCAGGAGATCGCCGGCCACCGTCTTCAGTACCTCGTGTGAGCGATGGCGGAGGTAGTTCGAGGCGGTGTCGAGGCGCGTTACGCCGAGGCCAGCGGCTGCTTCTAGTACGTCACGGGAGTGACCAGACCGGTATAGCCCAAGGAGGAGATTTCCGTCAGTGGTTCGCACAGTCCCTCCGTGATGAGCAGGTCGGCCAGGGCGGTGGTGTCCTCGTCGGCGCCGTCGAGGTGGACCGGGTGGCCCGACAGAAGCACACGGACGCTCGGTTCCGCGTGTTTGCGGAACGTCAGCCGCTTGCCGCCGCCGCAGACTTCGACCGTGTCACCGGAGCGGATGATGGAGGGAGCGAACTCGGTGACGGCTGCGACTCCGACCGGTCGGCCGAAAGCGGTCACATGGGGCATGTGGCGTGCGGGCGGGGTGCTGCACCGCAGCTCGTCCAGGTACCGCTCGGGGCTGTAGGCGGTGGTGAGAGCGCTGAGCTTGTCCGTTAGCACCTTGTGCACGGTTCCCTCAGCGCCCTCCAGGTCACGGCGGAACGCTTCATCGGCGCGGGCGGCGTCGGAGAGGAAGTTGGCCCACGTGACGCCGGTCCGTTTGGTGAATCCGAACGTCACGTGTAGAGAGTGGCCACCGCTGCCGGAGCCGAGACGGGTCGCGGTGTGCCAGAAGCCACGCGGGATGTGCATGATGTCCCCGGCCCGCATGGTGCCCTCCCACAGTACTTCCTCGGAGGGGATGTGGTTGCGTTCCGCGTCGCGGTACATCGGCGCCGGCCGGGAGGGGCCGCGTACCTCCCACGACTTCTCGCCGGAGAGCTGCACGGCGATGACTTCATGGTCGTCCCAGTGCAGATGGAATCCGTCGGTCTCGCCGACCGCGAGGTATGCGTTCGCGGAGGTCAGTTCACCAGACCACCAACCCAGGGCCCGGCAGGCGACTTCCAGCGTCGGGTCGAAGAAGTCCACGTGATCCAGGACCACGGTGCCGCCGTCGTTGAGGATCCGTCCGAGGGCCGCCATGTCGGCCTGGCTCACGGCCTGCCTGCGCCGGTTGACGTTGGTGGACAGGAACGTGGACGGGTGAATCTCGTCGCCCTCGGCGTAGCAGCGGAGCTGCGGGTTGGCCAGGTGGCGATGCTTGATCAGGTCCAGCAGCTTGTGCGGTGTCAGCAGGCGGGCGGGCAGGTCCGGGTCCGTGAGACGGCCGCGTGCGAACGCGGTCCCCACGGAACCCGGCCCGTCCCAGCCGAGAGCCTTCTCGATGTGGGTGACTAGCCGGTGTTCCATGGGTTCCTCCTACTCCTTGGGGAGGTTCAGATCGCGGTTGTCGCCGTCGTCGCCTGCACTGTTCTGCGAGCTGGTGATGTCGGACCGCTCGGACTCGCTTCGGTCGTGCGGGGCGGCCAGTTCCTCCACGGCGATCAGGAGTGCGGGGTTGGTCCCCGTCGGCGTGTATGCATTCTCTGCCATCTCGTGCCCTTCCCTCTTCGGCCTCTTCCACCCGGGTCGGGTGGAAAGTTCTGAGTCGACCCGCCCTCGCGCACGACAGAAAGGCGGATTCGTGCATTGGTGCCGTATTACCCCGGTGCTCCCTTCGAGTAGGGGAGCACCGGATCTGTCCCGCTCGACCTCTCCAGGGATTTACGGGACGATCTCTGATTTGGGGACTTCCGCGCCGGGCGTCGTCCCGCTGTGGTCAGGTGCGCTGATCGAGGCGGGCCTGGCGGCGGTCATCGTCACGGGGCAGCCCTTCGATGGGACGGCCCAGCCGGGGTACGGGGGCTGCCGGATGGGCCTGGGTCTGTCCTCCCCTGCCGTCGATGAGGGGAGGTTCCTCTCCGGCGACCTCAACCACCGTACGGATGCGATGAGATCGGGCTCAATGAAATTGCGGGTTATTGCGGAACGTCACTCAAAGGCGCGGATGGCGGAGTTGATGAGGGCGCGGGCACGGTCGCCGTAGACGGCCATCTTCGCGAGTTCGGCGAACGCCTTGCGGTAGTCGGCGATTTCGCGCGGCTGTCGGATGTTGATCTCGGCGGTCAGGGTCTCCACCACGGCGTGGGTGTCGTCGAAGATGTAGAACGCCTCCAGGGGCCAGATGACCCGCTGGACGGTGAAGGGAATGACACCGAGCGAGACCGAGGGCAGCGGCAGGACGTCAAGCAGGTGCCGGAGCTGGTTGGCCATCGTCTCCCGGTCGCCGATCCGCGAGCGCAGAATCCACTCCTCCATCAGCACGACGAATCGGTGGCCCCCCTCGTACAGGAACCGGTTACGCGTGAGACGGGCGGCAACGGCCCTGGCGACGTCGTTGGGCGTTCCCTGGAAGTCGGTGATCGACTGCATGAGGGCGGTGGCGAAGGCGGCGGTCTGGAAGAACCCAGGAACGGCGTTGGAGCAGTACACGCGGCACACGGCCGCCTGCTCGTGGAAGGTGGAGAAGTCCTCCTGGACCTTGCGCATTCCGTCTTTGTGGATGCGTCGCCACTCCACATACATGGAGTCGACCGCCCGCGCCGTGGCGATGAGGTCCTCTGCCTGATTCTCTGCTCCGCAGGCTGCGCACCAGGCCCTGATGTCCGAGTCGGAGGGCACGGTCTCGCCCTTCTGGATGCGAGTCGTCTTCGCCGGATGCCAGCCGCACCGGATGGAAAGCTCCTTCCCGGTGAGACCGGCATCCTGGCGAAGGTTCTGCAAGCGCTTCGCGAGGGCTTCGCGCGCTGCTTGGGCGCTGGAGGAGGGGGAGGCGGACATGGAGTCGTGTGCGGGATCAGACGGTGAACTTCTCGTGGTCGATGGCGCGCTCCCACACAGCCTCGAACGCGGTAACGACCATCTTCACCACGTCGGGGTCCTGGGCGAACTCATGTCCTGCCCAATCGCCGTCACCGGTGAACCAGTGAAACATCACCCGCCGTTCGTCGATCAGCCACAGGTCGTTTCCGGGAAGGGCGATGTCGGAGGCGAGGCGGCGGGGGAGCCAGCGGACATGCTCACCGACGGCGACGTTGACCGAGGTCAGGGCGTGCTCCCAACGGATGTAATCGGTCACCGGCTCGGAGACGATCCGGGCCCGGCGCATCCGGACACCCCTGGCGACGGTATCGCGCACCAGTGGGGTCCAGCCCTGCCAGAACGGCGAGTCGGGGTCGAGGTCGGTCCTACCGGTCCGTAGGAAATCCTCGAAGCTCTCCTTCTCGTCGCCGACGCTGTAGATATCGCGCATCTCCAGGTGGACGGCGGTGCGCTGGGCGGAGCCCAGTAGCTCAGCGAAGTCCGGCACGCCGTTCTGCGACATCACATGCCTCCCTCAGAATCGGCACCATGCGGGCCGGGATGCGGATCACCGTCTCGTGCGGGGGAATTCCCGTGTCGTGTCCGGTGACCCATTCCGTTTCGCCTACCTGGGCCTTCAGCAGCCTGTCGGCCTCCTCGCCCTGGAGGATGAGGTCGGCCGTCCCTTCCTCCACCCACACGGTCGGTGAGCCGCCTCCGGTGGTCTCCGGGTCGATGCCGACGAACTCTAGGGCCATGGTGCCCTCCCGTTTCAAGTCGGTTGCGGGTTCTTGCGTTGCGACGCTTCCCGAGCGGTTGCCCCAGGTCAAGGGAGCGAGGCGCTCTTCGCGTCAAAACGGCTTGTTCACGCGGACATGCAGTCCGCCGGTCACTCGCTCCACGCCGGCTGTCACGCTGCCGCGTAGCTCCGCATCATCGCACCTTGCACCCCTCCCGCCTCGTCATCCAACAGCCGGACACGGTTCCGACTGGCGGCGGTGCGCGTGGGAGTGTCTAATCAACGGCGGATCTGTTGATCATGGAGACGCCAAGTGAGTGAGATGACGATCGAGCACGAGTCCGTGGCTGAGCCGGTCGGTG
>NZ_JBEXLP010000101.1:0-24947 GCF_040610035.1 Streptomyces sp. NPDC004542 | reverse complement strand
GCAAGCTCCGGTGCTCAACCACCCGGATCACCAAACTCGTCCAGGCCGTCCTGACCCTTCATCTGACCAGCTCAGACTGAGGATGGAAAAGGCTCAGTCAGCTGGTTCCCCCGGCCTGATCTTGGACGGGGAGACTGATGGCTCCGTCCCATGGAGGCGCGCAACGGGCTGCGCGCCTCCCCAACCTGCCGGCTGCCTGCGTCTGGTGGTTGCTGATTGCTGATGCTTCTGATGCCGTCAGATGATTGCTCGCCCGAGGAAGTCGCGAATCAGAGCGGCGATCTCGGGTCCGTGGGACTCGAGGGCGAAGTGGCCCGCATCGAGAAGGTGGATTTCCACGTCGGGCAGGTCACGCTCATAGGCGCGCGCTCCGTCGGCGCCGAAGATCTCGTCGTTCTTTCCCCAGGTGATCAGCGTGGGAGGCCGGTACTTGCGGAAGTACTCCTGGAAATCCGGGTAGCTGGGGAGATTGAACTGGTAGTCCCAGAAAAGCTGGAGCTGTACCTCCTTGTTGCCGGGTCGGTCCATCAACGTCTGGTCGAGAGTCCACGCGTCTGGGGCGACCCTGTCCAGGCGATCGGCCGGGACACCGTGCGTGTACTGCCAGTGCGTCTTTTCAGCCGTCAGATACGCGCGGACGCCTGCCTCGTTGGCCGGGCGGTCTTGGGCATGTGCGAAGAGGATGTCCCAGAAGGGTGTGAATCCCTCCACGTAGGCGTTGCCCGACTGGACGAGGAGTGCCGTGACCCGGTCGGGGTTGCGGCTGGCGATGCGCAGCCCGATGGGCGCTCCGTAGTCATGAATGTAGAGGGCGAACTTCTGGAGTCCGAGTTGGTCGATCAGCCCCAAGGTGACGGTCGTCAGGTTCTCGAACGAGTACTCGAACTCATCAACAGGGGGCGCATCGGAGAACCCGTATCCTATGTGATCGGGTGCGATGACATGGTAGCGGTCCGCGAGGTCGGGGATCAGGTTCCGGAACATGTGGGACGAGGCGGGGAAACCGTGCAGTAGCACGACAGCCGGAGCGGCGGGATCACCTGCTTCGCGGTAGAAGACGGTGCGTCCGTCGACGGTGGCGGTGCGGTGCCGAACTATCGGATTGCTGTCCGTCATGACTTCTCCTCGGAGGGGTGAATCATTCGTCATTCTTTTTGCGAAGACCTCAGTTGTTGGCGGCGTGCGCTCCTGTCACGCGCGACCGGGGAACAGCGAGAATGCGTCGGTCATGGCATCGCCCCGAAAGCGCTGCGTGGTGCTTCCGGTTGCCGCATGAATTCCGGCCGGTTGGACGTTTGGTCCGGCTGTTCCCCGCGCGAAGGAGCTCGGGTGTGCCAGCACGCACTGCGGCGGCATAACAGTGGGGCCTGCGATGCTGCCGCGGCCTCATGCCGGTGGGGGAGCGGCCTGACAGGGCGCGGGCGTTCTCACGCAGTCACGGAAGCCAGTGCCTCGCGGATCACCCGGACGACTTCTGCCGGGTGGGCATGCATCACGAGATGGGAGGAGTCGATCTCGGTGGTTTTTGCCTGGGCGCGTTCGTAGCCGAACCGCTGGATGTCGGGGTTGATGGCCTTGTCGGAGGACGCGACGATCCCCCAGGCGGGAAGGTGCTTCCAAGCGGCCGTGGCTGCCGGCTCACCGAAGGCGGCCCCGGCGAGCGGTCGCTGTGAAACGGCCAGCACGCGGGTGAGCTCTGTGTCCACATCGGCGGCGAAGATCTCCGGGAACTTGGAGATGTCCACCGAGACATCGGTGCCTGGCTCGTCGGATCCTTCGACGGGGTAGGGCGTGTAAACGAGGGCCTCGGCCAGTGGTGAGGCGGGGAAGCGGCTTTGCAGTTCCCCGAGGCTCTCGCCCTCGTCCAGGACGTAGGCAGCCAGATACACCAGTCCCACCACATTGTCCTCACGGCCGACGACGGTGATGACCGCGCCGCCGTAGGAGTGCCCGACAAGGAGGACGGGCCCCTCGATCCGCCGGACGACGGAGGCGACGTAGGCCGCGTCTCCGGCGAGGCTACGGTTGGGCACCGGGGGAACCAGGACGCGGGTCCCGTCGGCGAGGAGTTCGGTGACGACGGTGGCGTAGCTGGACGCGTCGGCGAAAGCTCCGTGTACCAGGACGACGGTCGGTTTGTCGGACATCGCTGCTCCTCTGGTGAACCGCCGGTGGCGGTAGGGGGAACCCGCCGTCCGGCAGGTCCGTGAGACGTCGGTCGCGCTCTCTGGGCCGACATTAGGCAGATGCGGTGGATGTCCAGTGACTGATCTGTGAACCGTGTCGGCCGGAGCCGGCGTAGAAGAGGGCGGGGCGCGAGTCCTCGGGCCGTTGCGTGGTCGCTTGCTGGTGTGGGGTGCGAGGTGTGGGGGGTGTGGACGAACCCGAGGGTTCATGGGTGTAGGCCGGCTGAAGTCGGCACGGTGAGTGGACGGGAAGCCGTATCCCAGCGGCTTGTCGGACGAGCAGTGCGGTCAGTACCGTGGGGGAGGGTCCGCACCGATGAGTCGGCGGCGACAGGGCGCCTGGCGCCTATCACATGAGGGCCCGTCAGAAGCTTTCGTCAGATCGTCGCTCGCCGTCGCGTGGACGAGCTGCGGGGGGAGGCCGGCCGCATCCAGGCCGAACTGGCCGTGGCCGAGTGGGACCGGAAGGAATGGGTCATCGCTTGCTCACGGGTGGGCGAGGTGCTTGCCCCGGCAGACGAGACCGAGGATGGCCACGAGCAGGCCGACCGGACACCTCTGACCGCAGACGGGCAGCCCGGGGAGGCGTCGTCCATGCACGAAGCGGCGAAGGCGAAGTCGCAAGTGCCGGTGCGGCGTGAAGGGCTTGCCTGGTCGGCGTTGTCGGTGCACTGCCGGCGCAGCCGAGAATGAAGTGCCTGTCCGCGTCATTCCTTCAGGATTGCGGCTGCGACCCGATCCACCAGCCACTCAGTCGCGCGGTCGACGCCCCACCCGAACGTTTCTACGGCGAGGACGAACTGCGGGTTGCGGAAGTGGAAGAAAATGATCCTTGCTGCGTCCTGGACCGAGAGCCCCTCCGCCAGGTCGCCTTTGTCGGCGATGCCCTCGACGATCATTTCCAGCGCCTCTATGTGACGTAGGTCGGCGATCTCGAGGAACTCTTGGGCGGCAGGGGAACTGGGTGCGGCGCGCTCGACGATGCGCATGATGTCGCCGGCTTCCGCGGCATGCGCGGCGTAACCCGCGGCCAGTACCTCCAGCTTGGTCCGACCTGTGGGTGCGGCCGCCGCGTCGGTGATGATCCGACCCACCGTCGGACTTCTTGTCCATATGTCCATCAATGTTCGCAGCAGGCCCTCTTTGCCTCCGCACTGCGCGTAGACAGTGGCGGGGGAGACACGCGCCTCACGAGCGATCTCGTTGACCGTGGTCTGCGCGTAACCGGGTGCGGCGTACAGCTTCCGTGCAGCCGCGATGACCTCTTGCCGCGTCATCTCGGCGTACTCGTCACGACGGCTCGGTGCTCGGCCTGGCAACGTCTCACTCCTCGTCCCGGTGATTTACCCGTGTCGCTGCATTAGGTGCGGCCGAATGCTCTCACGGGGCTACAGGTGGCACCTGAGGCGCACCCGGACTTGAACACATCGGGACTCGAACCTGTCGAGCGGGCCGGATCGTGTCCCATCCACGCGCGCCGTCGGGGGCGGACGCCCGGCCGAGAGCCGCGCAGCCCTGGTTGGCGAATCCAGTCAGCCGTGCGTCACCGACCGCCCACGCCGGCGAGGTACCAGTGATTCTCACCGGAATGCGTGTGTGCGTACTGCCCGAGGCCCCGACCACGTTTGGCTCCGGCGTCATTCAGGTACCGCGCCCGCACATGCTCGCCCGAGAAACGGGCCGCCGTGCCGAGCACGCGTGGCGTTCGCTCTCCCGGGCTGTGCACGCCCGCCTGCACGCTGCGTGCCGACCGGGCGTGCAGCACCAGGCCGCTCGGTCCGTTCCCTGCCCTGTACGGTGACCCGCGCCAGGCCGTACGACTTCTCGACCACGCGTGGCGCGCGCGGGCGCTCGACTCTCGTGTCCACTACCCGGCTCACTGCGTCCGCGGAGCCCTGCCGGAACACCGTACGAAGGCGCCATGTACCCATCATCATGCCTCGCCTATCGGACATCTGGACTGGCTGGAGTAGCACTCCAGCAGCTGGAGTGTGTATGTGGTTACAGTAGCGCACCTTTGAATCTGCGCAAAAGTGAATGGTATGACCGGAAGTCGGCCTACGGGAGGATGTGGTACTCGGCCAGTCGGCCGAGCGCGCCATGCTGCAACAGGCTGAAGAGCCGATCTGGCCGTGGAGAACGGCACGGCAGCGGTGCTGTTGCAGGGCCGCCCCTGGGCCAGAAAGGCCCGACCGGAAGAGATTGCCTGCCGTGCTGGGAAAAATGCGGCCTCGAGGGCGAGGGCAGACCCACGACGCGGTCGCGGTCGTGGGCCGAGACGGCCACCACCCTCTTCGCCGGCATTCCACAGGCAGGCGGCAGCGGTGGGAAGCCTGCATCTCGGTCACCTCGCCGGCTCTCGCGCGGAGAGAATCGACGGCGCCGGCGATCCACGGTGATGCGGTTCGTCCGTGACTGTGCGCCGGTGACAGCCGTGCACGCGTTCCGACGGGGCCCCGGTCACCGGGCAGGCCGCAGCCTCCCGCGGAGTCCGCGCCCGCACCACACTCTCCGCCCGGCTTCGCCGGCCGTGCGGCGCCGGCTGCGTCCACGTGGGCAACATCGATGGTAGAGCGCACAGCTCGCGCAGCACGGCTTCCTCGGCATGGAAGGTGGCGTGGCGGAAGGTGACTGCGCGGGCCGTGCACGATCCGGGAAGATGGTGTCCCGCCAAGTGGTGTAGCAATCCGGACCACCTCGCTCGGCGACCGCTTCTTCGGCAAGCACCGTCGAGATCCCTCGGGTGGCGTCGATGCTGTTCCCGGCCGCCGCAGCGGCCCCTGCTCGAGCGTCGGCCCTGTCGGCTCTTGTGACCTGCGGAGTTGTGAACTCCACGTCGCTACACCACTTCGCGGGACGCGACCTCCGGGACGGATCCTGCTGGGCCCGGCGCTGGCCGTCGCACTCTGCGGAGACTGCCCGGCCGGTGTCGGCCTGCTGCGGGCCGAGCCGGCTGGTTCGGCCCGGTGGCCTCCGATCCCGCCGTCTCCCGTCTCGTCGGTGCACTCGCTGCGTCCGGACCGGGAGCTCTTGCGGCGGCGGTCCAGGGCGCGCGCGTTCCCCAGCGCGCGAGCGCGTCTGGGCCCTGGCCGGTGGGAGCAGTCCGGCCGCCGACGGCCAGGTGACCGTGGACATCGACGGCGTGCTGGTGTTCGCACACTCCGAGAAGCAGGACGCCACCGCGACCTGGAAGAAAACCCTCGGCCATCACCCGCTCGTCGCGTTCGTCGACCATGGGCAGACCGGGTCCGGAGAAGCCGGTGGCCGCCCTGCTACGGCCTGGCAACGCGGGCTCCAACACCGCCGCCGGCCACATCGAAACCGCCGAGCTGCCCTGGCTCAGCTGCCCAAGACCCTGCGGCGGGGACGGCAGACACTGATCCGGACCGACTCACATGGCCCTGGACGCCCGTGATCACCCACGCGATCGACCGGCTCCACACCCTTCCGAACCCCGGGTGAACAGCCACTCCGACCGTCCCGATAACCCACACCACCGCACCGGCGAAGTAGAACCCGGCGCCCACCCGACGCGAGAGCCGGGCTCTCAGGCTGCCCCAGCCCTGCAAAGACCTCGTCACACGGACACCGAGTCCCCGCCAAAAACTGACAGGAACTCATGAACTGTCGAGGCTGAAGAAGATGGGTTCAAGCGTTCACTGCTCTGCTGCTTGCCAATTGATCGCCACCATGAGGTTCTGCTCCTCACGACGAAGAGGAAGGCTCTGCGGTTCATCTTCGGCAATTTTTCAGCGGCGACGGTCCACGAACATCCCGACGACCGCGCTTGCCGGGCGGAGTCCACAGCTCGTCGAAGCCCACTTCGAGTCGGATGACTCGGCGGCCACATTCACCGGTGGTCGCGGTCGCCGGCTGTTCTGCTCTCGCTCGGCCTTCGGTACAGCTCTCCCGACTGCCCGACCCCTGTCAGTGGGCTGTCATCGGACGGAGTGGACAGCACCGACATTCAGTCCGTGCGCAGAGCCGTTGCTGCACTCGCTTACATTCCACGGCAAATTGAACTGATCTTTCGAGCCCGGCGCGTAAACGCGCAAGAAGGCCGCATTTGTGAGCCGGCACTCGTTCTTGGAGGAACCGGACTGGCCATTGCGCGCCTTCACCTCCGCGGCAGCGTGCCCGTTCGGGGTCAGCGTCACCTTTGTGACCTGGGAACCCGAATCGCGAGACGCGGCGTTGCCGATCTGCACGCCGTCCCGTCCCCGAAACGAGACTCCTGGGAAGCCGGTAAGTGAGCACGGGCTGCTGCCGGAGTTCTGGAAAAGCAGTTGAAAGCTTGTCGCACCGGCACCGCTCTCCCTGTTCTCGATAGTAATCTTCAGATCATTCGCATCGCACCGAGCAATGGAATCATCGTTCCTGTGTGAGCTCTTGTCGGCAGCCGAGTCACTTCGAGGAGCGCTTTCGCCCGTGACAGTGTCCTGACTGCCCTGCTTGGCATCTACGCCTGACCCGGCAGCGCTGGCCTGCGAAGACCCAGTGGTGCGACTGGCAGTGTCACTGTTCCCTGCGCAGGCTGTCAGCGCCATCCCCATGATTGCCACTGCAGCAACGGATATGGCTCGACGACCGGTTGCAATGTTCATCAGATCCCTCTCGTCTGTATGAATCGGTGAGGTGGCTCCCTGCCGACATCACCTGCCGCGGGCGGTAGAGAGGCAATGCCCTGCATGGGCTCCACAAAGAGGTATACGCGTTGCAGGATGAACGAGTTCACTCCAGCGGATCCAGTTTCTGTCCGTGCCCGGCCCTGTACAGGATTAAGCGAAGGTCATCCCTGGCGCGGGCCAATTCCGTGTTGGTGATGCATCTGTGGGATTCGTGAGCACAGTCGTATGCAGGTGTTCAGTGTTCGATTCCATGGCCCGCCCCCGTCCACTTCTGTGCTGCGCGTCGGGTGATGGCGTCCGCCTCGGCCGCCGCGGCGGCGGAGATGGCTGCCGCGCCGGGCTCCTTGAACCAAGGTCGGAGCCGGATCATGGCCGGTTTGATGCCGGTGGCCAGGAGGAGGGCGGTGCCCTTGGGGAGGGCGCGGATACGGTCGGGCGGGAGAATCGGGTCGAGACGGTACGAGGTGGAGCGGGAGGTGCCGTCCTTGCTTCGGGAGACGCTGAGCGTGCTCACCTCCTGCTGGCCCACGAGCTTGGAGACCTTGTCGACGAAGTCGGCGTCGTCCAGGCCCGCCCCGAGAAGTTTGATGGTGGCCGCGCTCCACAGGGCGTCCATGCCCGCCTCACCCCAGACGCGGCTGCCCTGGCGGTAGCTCTGCAGCAAAGTCACCACGTTGATGCCGCGGGACCCCAAGTGGCTGTAGAGGTCGGGAAGATCGGATATGCGGCAGACGTTGGCGGCCTCGTCGAGGACTGCGGTCATGGGCGGATCGAGGCGTCCGCCCATGCGCTCGGCAGCCATCACCCCGGCGCGCATCGTGCCGTCGGCGATGCCGGCGACGACCCCCGCTGCCGAGCCTCCCCCGTCCTTGGAAAGCAGGTAGAGGGTGTCACGGGTGAGGACGTGGTCGTGGGGCCGGAACTCGGGCAGGTCGGGCTGCGGGGTGACCCAGGCGACGATCTCGGGGTCCAAGAGGCAGGACACGCACTGGCGGGCGGTCTCGTAGATGCCGTCCCGGGTCTCGACCGCGCCTCGAACGGTGCCTTGGAGCTGCTCGGCGAAAGCGTGCATGCCCATGTCGCGCAGGATGTCGATGGGCGTGCGGTCGGCGGGGTCGGCGAGCCAGGCGAGAAGGTCGGTGACCTGGCGATTTCCGCCTGCGGCGGCGTGAAAGAGCGCGGTGAGGGTGTTCTGCGCGGCGGAGATCCAGAAGTCCTTCTTCGAGGAGTCGTCGTTGACGGAGGCCACGAAGTGGCCGGCGAGACGCCGCGCGCCCTCGATGGTGGCACAGTCGGCGAGCATGTCCCACCACATCTCGCGAGGGGCGTGGGCGATGCCCTGCGGGTCGAACGTCCAGACCCGGCCGACCTCGGTGCGTGCGGCGCGGGTCACGGCGTAGACGTCGGACTTGTTGGAGGTGAGCAGGACGGCGCCACGGGCTCGCAGCACGCGCGGGATGGCGATGCCGGTGGATTTGCCCGCACGCGGTGCCATGAGGTCCAGCTCCACGTCCTCGAAGGAGGAACGCAGTTCGGGGCCGTTGGGAGCGAGGTCGCCCAGGAGGTTGCCGGTCTCGTCTGGGTGCAGATCCTTGACGCCCTTGAGAGAGGGGCGTAGGTCGCGGGCTCGGCCGGCGATGCCCTCAGGAGCGAGTGCGGCGAGTTCGCGGACGCCGGCCAGTCCGGAGGCGTGACGTCGGTGTCCCCGCAGGAGGGTGAGCGCGGTGACGGCGGCTACGCCGACGAGGACGGCGAAGGCCACCACGATGCCGGCATACACAGCCGGCGGCGAGGCCCCGGGCCATGCCTTCCCTGGTCCGTGGGCGGTGAGTTCGGCGAAGGTCGACAGGGCGAAGGGCGGCGGGTTCCAGCCTGCGCCGGTCAGGGCCGCCGCCGCCGTACCGCCGAGCCAGACGGTGGAGGAGATGAGCAGGGCGACAGCCGCAACGGCGACGATCGCCCAGGGGGCGAGTTCGTTGCCGCTCGGCCGGGGGCGGGCGCTCATGCAGTGCCTCCGGGGACAGCGGGGCGGCTCTGGGCTCCGGCGACCCAGCGGCTGTTGGTGTCGTGCAGGTCACGCTCGGTCTGGGTGATGGCGACCTTGATGGGGATGCCGGGACGGCCGCCGACTTTGATCAGGAACCGGCCGCGTCCCGGTGGTTCCTCGTGGCCGCCGGTGACGGCCCAGCCCGGCGGGGAGGACCAGGAGGAGACGAGGTCGATCTCGCGCTGTGACAGGCCCACGACCCGGCCCAGTTCTTCCATCTCGGTGCGCGGCAGCCCTGCGCAGACGACCATCCCGGCGCGTTCGACGAAGCCGCGCGCCTTGGCCCGGTCGGACTCGCTGCCGAGGGCCTCGGCGTCCTTCAGCGTGTGGGTGATCTTGGCGTCGCCGAGGCCGAGGGAGCGGTTGAGGCGGGTGAGCGCGTCGATGCGGTCGACGATGCCGGAGGCGGCGCGCAGGGGACGCCAGAGTTCGTCGAGAACGGTGAAGTACCAACGGCGCGGGGCGAGTCCGGCGTCGGCGAGGGCGTGCGCGGCGGCGACGGTGCCCAGGCCGTCGGACCAGGCGGCGAGCATGGCGGCGGCGGTGAGCTGGGTGTCGGACTCGCCGATGCGGGAGATGTCGATGCAGACGGCGGGCGCGGCGGGGTCGATGCGAGTGGAGGTGGAGGAGGAGAAGGTGCTGCCGAGGGGTCCGTCGAGGATGCCGAGCAGGGACCGGTGCAGGGGGTCGACGGCATCGCGGTAGCGGGTGTCGTCGCCGCGGTCCAGGGTGACCGCGCGGACACGGTCGGGACCGTGCTGGAGGACGGCGAGCAGGTCGGGCAGGAGCGGTGCGCGACCGCTGGGCGTGCGTTCCCTCAGGTGGTGCAGGGCGGCAGCGAGGACCGACTGTTCGTGGTCGTCCATGGGGCGGGTGCGGACGACGGAGATGAGCGCGGCGACCATGTTGAGGACACGGCCGTGCGCTTCGGCGGCCAGGCTCTGTCCTGCCGCGCCGCCGAGGCGTTCGGCGGCGGCGCCCATCGCGCCCGGGTCGAGGATGTTGATGCCGCCGACTCCTCGTCCGATGGAGATGACCTGTCCGCCCAGCGCGCGCACGGTGTCGGCGTAGTCGGGCTTGAGGTCTCCGAGGACCAGGGGCACGACGCCGGTGGCGGCGAGACCGATCAGCATCCGGTTGACGAGGGTGGACTTGCCGAGACCGGGCATCCCGAGCATGAAGAGGGACGGGTTGGAGATGTAGCGGGCTCGGGTGAACCAGGAGATGGGGTCTCCGCACACGGTGGCGCCGGTGACCAGGTGCTGGCCGAGCGGCACCCCCGTCATCGGAGAACCGGATCCGGCGGCGAACGGCCAGAGGCCGCAGGCTTGTACCGTCGTGGCGCGCCACATGGTCGGCGGGTCGAGATGGCCGATCTCGCCGCCGCCGGGGCCAGGCCAACCGCGTGCCCCGGGCAGCTGGCCCGGGCCCGGCTTGGCGGCCGGAGGCCGGGGGCCGATGCTGCTCACAATGCCTCCTGGAGTGCTTGCGGGACGAGGGTGTGCTCCCACGGCAGTACGCCGAGAGGGAGCGTGCAGGTGAAGGCCGCGGCCTGCATCCGGTCGGCCGGGCGCAGCGAGAGCCGGGCAGCGGCCTGGAGATTGCGCACGGTGACCGTGGCGTCGGCGAGCTGCTCCTGGGTGTCGACGGTGACGGTGACCATGAGGGAGAACTCCACCAGCCCGGCGCCCGCCGCCTCCTCGGCGGCGGTCTGCTCGGCGGCGCGCATCTCGGAGGCGGCGCGGGCCTGGACCATGCCCTTGCCGGAGGTGGCCATGAACTGGGCGGCGCGGCGGTCGGCCTCGACGATTCGGGCCGAGGTCGCCGGGTCGATGGGCCGGTAGAGCAGGGCGACCCGCTTTCGGCGGGTGTTCGGCGCGGCTTCCAGCAGGCCGCGCAGCACGTTGGAGCGGACGGTGCCGCGCGGGGCGAGGGTCAGCAGCCAGGTGCGGGAGACGCCCGAGTCGTGCTGGTAGGCGCCCACGGCCTCCACGGCGGCAGCGGGGCCGGCGTCCTCCCAGACCAGACCGGTCTCGCCGTAGCGGGCACGGGCGTCGAGGACGTCGCCGGCGATGTCGGGGTCGTAGGCGATGCGGACCACTTCGGCGATGCGCTCGGCGGACAGCGGTGCCGCCGAGCCGCCACCCGCGCCGACGAGTCCGCTGAGCAGCCCTGGGATGCGCATGGCCAGCTCGGTGATGATCTCATCGTGCTGGCGGCGCTGGCCGGGCAGGACGCCGTAGGTGAGGGCGATGTAGGTGTTCATCTCGGAGGAGGCGGACGGGTAGCGCTCGACGACCTCGCGCATCACGGCCTGGGCGGCGGCGGGGGCGTCGTCCTTGATCCTGGGCAGCACTTCGTTGGCCAGCCGGGTGCCGGAGTCGGGCGCCGTCTCCACCACCACGCAGGCGCCGCGGAGTTGAGGCTCCTGGGAGAGCCGCGCCAGCCACTGTCCCCAGGCGGCGACCCATACGTCTGCCTGGTCGGGGTCGACGAGCGAACCACCATCGGGTTCGCAGCCCAGCACGATGGTGTAGGTGTTGCGGCCCGGGTGGTGCAGTACGCCGAAGGGCCGGTCATAGGCGTCGCGGCCCTCGCTCATGGTGAGGCGGCTGAGCAGCCCGGGCGGTCCGAACCGGCCGCCGGGGCGGGTGGACAGCGGGCCGCTGACGTAGAGGTGGCTGCCTTTGGAGCGGCGCCGCAGCCAGCCGATGCGCATGCCGAGCAGTTGGTAGAGGTTGCGACCGTCCTGAGTGCGCACCACGAGTGGTGCGAGGGCTGCGGCGAGCGGGAACAGGACGAAGAGGGCCGCCACGAGGGAGACGAGGGAGACGAGCAGGGTGAGCACCAGCCCCCCGAACACTCCGAACGTGCCGAGCAGCCCGAGCGGGCCGAGTCCGGGGCGGCGTGGGCGACGCCAGTTCCCATAGGTGGGATGGACCGTGTCCGTCGACATGAGAGTTCCTGAGGTGTGGGGTCGATGGGATGTCAAGGGCGTGCCGGGAGGTCTGAGCAAGGGGCGCCGGCGGTGTCATCTGCTGGAGCAGAGGCGGGGCACCGGTGGGGTCACCTGTTGTGTCCTCGGTCGCCGTCGGCGCCGTCGACCGCTCCGGCGGCCACCCGGCCGACGAACTGGCCCGCGCTGATCGCGGCGGCAGCGGCGGCGCCCGCTGGTCCGGCCGCGGCGGCGGCGCGTGCTCCGCCAGCCCCCGCGGCGCCGGATGCGCCGGCCGCGCCGGAGGGTCCAGCGGCACCGGACGGTCCGGCGGCGCCGGGCATCCCGCCTCCGGAGCGGGACGGGCCGCCCCCGCCGCCGAGGGACTTGGCGCCCGAGGCGAGACCGCCGACCGCCGCCTGGGTACTGCCCGGGGCCCCGCTGCCGAGAGCGGCCGTGGCCGGGACGATCAGCTTGAGCAGTGCGGGCAGGGCGAGTGCGGAGAGCAACAGGACGCCGATGCCGGCGATCTTCTCGTGGATGCGACTGTCACCGACGCCGTCGTTGGACAGCATCGCGCTCCCGGCGAAGATGACAAGAGCCACGGCGGGCTTGTAGAGCAGCCAGGCGACCATCCAACCGATGTGCTTGCGCCACCAGCCACCGCCCCAGTTGGTCATGGACGCGGCGGCGGCGACCGGCAGCGTGCCCAGCAGGATGATCATGACGCCGAGCCGGACATACAGCAGCACCGTCTGCACGATCGCGGCGATCAGGAGCAAGAACGCCAGGACCAGCAGCAGCACCGCGGGGATGCCGTCGCCGCCGCTGCACCCGATGCTGGCGAGCTGCTGCTGGGCGCCGGTGGCGAAGAGGTGGTCGGCGTACCGGTCGGAGAGGCTCGCCAGCGCGGTGACGACGGCGGTCGCGCCGCCCGCCACGAGGATGACCCGCAGCAGCCCCTTGAGTGCCACGGTGCCCGCCTCGCCGCGGCGTTCCAGTGCCATCCGGCCTGCGGCGAAGATCAGCGATCCGACGGCGGTGTACACCACGATCCACTGGGTCTGCTGGTTCACCTTGGTCGCGGTGCCGTCGGAGACGAGGGTGGGGATCCCTGTGACCAGGTCGCCGAAGACAGCGATGGCGCCCGCGAGCACCTTGTTGGCGATGACTTCCAGGATGGTGCCGATGGGGTCGCCGAGAAAGTCGAAGAAGCCCTTGATGAGATCGCCGGGCCCGCTGCCCGTCTCGCAGGCCATGTCACACCTTCCAAAGAACGTAGCCGTCGGTGCCGTCCGCCGCCGTCAGTTCGGTATGCAGTCCGCCGTCGTTGGCGGGCCGGACCTTCCAGTCGCCCCCGCTCCACAGCAGTCGGACCGAGGTGCTGAAGTAGGCTCCGCCGGGACTTTTGATCAGTACGTCGACCGTTGCCGCGTCGGAGCTGTATTCGGCGAGGAGGAATCCGGCATACGAGCCGTTCTTCCGGGTCTTGAGACGGGTGTCGGAGAAAGAGCTGCGCTGGGAGACGAACAGGTCGCGGCCGAACCCGGCCACCACCTGGTCCCGGGTCACCGCGCGCCAGTCCGGCGATGTCATCTGCGCGGGGATGACGTGCGCCGCGAGGACCGCGCCCATCGGAGTACGGGCGAAGCACCACAGCACCGGTCCGGTCTTCTGGGTGGGACCGGCGCCGGCCGAGACGGGAACGCGGGTGCCGCCCAGAGAGCGCCAGCGCAGATCGGCGGGGGGCGTCCGGGGTGTGGCGCGGTCGCCGTCGTCGGTAGCACACCCCGTGGGGCGGCCCGTGGAGTCCGCGGCACCTCGGCTCAGCGGGCCCGCCGCTGACGCGGTTTCGAGCAGGGGTGGTGTGTCGCTCCGGGTGACGATGGCGAGGAGCGACAGAGTGAGAGCCGCCGCGAGGAAGCCGGCGGCGAGCAGCCAGCTGCGCTGCTTCCAGAAAGGGGCCGCAAACGGGTCCCTGCGGTCGGGGCGGGCTGGTGCCGGCAGGGGGAGGGCAGAGACGACGGGAGGAGGCGGGGATCCCCGGTCGCTCTCGGCGGCCCGTGGGACACCGGTCGCGTCGTCGGCCGGGGCTTCCCGGTGGTCGGGTGGGATCGACATGAAATGTGGTCCCGCCGGTTCAGTTGAAGACGAACTGGACGAGAGGGCCGGCGGTGGCGACCAGGACACAGCCGCCGAGCACCATGCCGAGGCGGCTCATGTGCTCGGAACTCTCACCGCGCTTGACGGAGATGGCCATCATCGCGCCGGTGACCAGCACACCGGCCACCCCGGCCGCGGTGCCCACCCAGGCAGCGATGCCCAGCACGAGGTCGATCTTGTCGGTGAGGGCGGCGGGGGCATTGCGCTGCGGATCGGGGACGGCGGCGGCGAGAAGGGTGAACATAACGAAACTCCTGACGAGTGGCGCTGGGAAGGGTTGAGTGACGGACGAGCAGGGCTCGGGGGCTGTGATCACAGCCCCAACGGGCCGAGGAACTGCACGATCGGTCCGGCCGTCGCGGCGAGCACACACCCGGCGAACACGAAGAACAGGCCCCGCATGTACGAGGCGCCCTCACCGAATTCGCCCCGGCGCAGTTGGAGAGCCATGAGAATGCCGGTGATGAGGACGCCCGCGACACCGGCGGCGGAGGCGCACCAGGCGAGGACGCCAAGGAGGAAGTCGGCATCGGCGCCGGGGTCGAAGGTGGCGGCGAGGACCTCGGAGGCTGCGGTGGCGCGGGGCATGGTGCGTCCTTGGGTATGGGTCGGGACGGCGGAGTGTGACCGAGCTGGGCCGTGAGGGCCGGATACCGGACTAGCGGGGTGGGGCGGCTTCGGGCCGCGTAGGGATGAGCGCCGCGAGCTCCACGACGGACCGTGGCGCCTTGGGGGCGGGCTTGCCGATCCGCCACTGGGGGATCCAAGGCACGCTGAAGGTGCGTACGGCAGCGCGCAGCACCCTGACCCGCCGCCACAGTTCAGGCGGGAGGCGGCCGGGGGCGTCGGCCACGAGGACGAGCGCCACCAGCCGTATTCCGCTGGGGTGCCGGCCTGTGCGCAAGGAGTCGA
Source organism: Streptomyces sp. NPDC004542 (assembly GCF_040610035.1). Lineage (NCBI taxonomy): Bacteria > Bacillati > Actinomycetota > Actinomycetes > Kitasatosporales > Streptomycetaceae > Streptomyces > Streptomyces sp. NPDC004542. The sequence goes on along the minus strand of NZ_JBEXLP010000101.1, from coordinate 10,076 downwards.
GGGCCTTGGACGCAGCCTGAAGGCCGGTCAGATGGGTTCGGGCCAGCAACAGGATGTCGCCGGGTTCACCTTGCGCGACCTCCGGCCAGGCATGGCCGACATCCGTACCGCCGAGCGCTCCCGCGAACGTGGTCGCGCCTGCCCCGCCGTGCGCGCCGACCCAGCTGATGCCGGCGGCCGCCGCGGATGAGGCACGGACAACGGGCGGCGGGGCATTGCGGATCGAGGGCGGAAGAGTGAGGACCGAGGTGGGCGCCCCGTCCGGAGTGGAGCTGGGTGGAGGCGTGGCCTCCTGAGCCACGGGAGCCTGGGCCTCCGCGGCCGAGGCGCCCGTGCCGGGCTGGAGAACCGGGGTGGTGGCGGACGTCTCGCGCAGGGTGGCCGTTTTGGGAGCCGGGCGCTCGAACGGCCGCAGGTCGCCGGCGGACTGGCGCTCCCCCACGGGGCCGCGAACCCAGGAGTCCGCCGGGGGGGTCACGGCCGAGGAGGTCATGGATCCCTCTTCTTTCTTCCGCGCAGGGCTTTTGGGCACGCCGTCACCTGATCGGTGACGGCAATTCGGGGAGCCCGAGGACCTGCGCGTGGATACGGCGCCCTGCCCGTGGCAGGTGCGGCGCATGTTCCGGGTTCCGTCGTCCGGGGCGGCCGTCAGGCCGTGGTTCCGGGTCTCGGAAGTGTCCGAAGGAGGGCCGCGCGTCTCCGTGTGCTCCCTACGACAGCCACCTACGGGCGAAGGCTCGCGGACAGTTCACTCCCGGATCCGATTGATCGAAATTGAACTGCGGTGGCGGTGCCGCCCGTTGCCGAGCACGAACTGATCCGCACTCCGTCCTCGCGCCTCGGGAGCGTGCCGTATCCGGCCGCGCGAGGCCGCGCTGTGACTGCCGTCGGGAAAGGGGTGAGCTCTTGAGCGGGAACGGGGACGAGACGGCAGGGGTGACGGGCTCGGAGGGCACGGGGACCGCGGTGAAGGCCGGTGCGGCCGTGGGCGGCCTGGGGTGCCCGCTGTCCCCCGTCGCCATGACGGTGGCGATCTCCTCCGTGTTCGTGACCGGCGGCCCCGGAGCGCTGTTCGCGCCCCTGATCGCCCTGATCCTCTTCTTCACCGGTGGCGGAGGGGGTGGTGATGCCGGTGAGCGACCCGACCCCGAGCGGATCGCCGAGATCGTCCCGGGCGACGGGAACGGCGAGTTCGGCCCGACGTCGGTACCGGAGGGCATGGCCGGCCCCGTCACGGAGTCCGGGGCGCTCTGCGCAGACATCGGCCCGGTGGTCATCGTCGCCCGGATCGACCAGGAGTCCGGCTTCCCCACCGGCCGTACCGGCCCCGAGGGCGAGCAAGGAGTGTCGCGGCTGCCGCCCGGGGTGTTCGCCCGGCTCGGCAAGGACGACGACAACGGCGAGACCGCCGCGCTCGACGCGGCCGACTCGATCACGGCCCAGGGACGCTTCATGTGTGAGCCGGCGGAGCAGGTGCGGCCACAGGTGAGCCCGGAGCCGCCGAGCGACGTGGTGAGCCTGACCCCGGCGGCCTACGACTTTGGTCCGCAGTCCGTGCTGGAGGCCGGCCGTGTTCCCTGGACCAGCGCCTCCCAGCAGTACGTCATGGCCATCCGGGCCAAGTTCGCGATCTACGAGGGCGCGGTGCCCGCGTCCCCGCCCGCCCAAGACACCGAAGGACAGTGAGAGCCATGTTCCAACTGGGACGGGGAGACGCCGAGAACGCGCATCCCGACCTCGACACCGGCGTGGACCAGGGTGACCGCCCCGAGGCGGGGCCGTGCACCGTCTTCATTTCGGGCGACGGCACTGTGACAGTCGACGGCGAAGTCATCGCGACGGCGACCTCCGGCGACGCCGCGCAAACCGTCGTACTCGACCGTCTGCACCAGCGGGCGCTGGACCGGGCGGCGCCGGTGGAGGCATCGGTCCTGGACCAGCAGCGGCGCATGGTGCTGCGTATCCGGGTACGCGAGGACGGCGCGAGCGAACTGCTGGAAGATCCCCGGCCGCTGGAGGACCCGAAGCCGCTGGACGTGGCCACTACGACGGCACTTGGACCGAGCCACGTCACGGTGACTCCGGCGCCTTCGCCGCCGGCCGACGCGCCCGCCGTCCCCACCGCTGCGTCGGCGCCGGAGGCGGCCGGCGCGGGTACGGGGTCGCGGCCCGGGGGAGACACGAGGAACGGTGCGTCCGGGGATGACGACACCGCCGTACCGACCGCGTTCGCAATGCCCGCGCAGAGTCCTCCGCTCCCGGCGATCCACACCCCGACACCGTCCGTGTCTGCGTCAGCCGAGCCTGTCGCTGTGCCGGAGGAGCTTGTCACCGCCGTGACGCTGGTATGCGAAACAGTCACCAGCGGCGAGTTGACGCTGGCCAAGGTACAGGCCGCGGCGCTGGAACGGCAGGCGGCCCATCACTTCGGGCCGGATCACCTGTACACGCTGGAAGCACGCGCCCTCGAAGCCCATGTGGCCCATCTGATGGGCGATCACGCCACGGCGACCACCCTCTCGCTCCAGGTGGCCGCGCTGCGGCATCGGCAGGGCGATGCCCGCGCTCGAGAGGACATCGAACGCGCCCTCGCGAGCTGGGAACTGCTGGCTACGCCGTTCACCGCCATACCGCTCGGCAGGCGGCTGCTGTCGCTGTGGGACCAGATCGCCGGAGCCGCCGGCACCGAGCGATACGCAGCGGCCGAGCAGCGTCTGTCGACGCTGACCCGGGTGACTCCACCCGCATTCGCCGCGTCCATGGCAAGCATTCTTTGAACTGCTGCCCATCTCTCCCGAAGCGATGTACGGCGCGGGCGACCGTGTCCGCCGGGCAGCAGCTCGGGCTGTCGGGGGCCACCGGCAATGTGACCGGACCTAACCTCCACTTCGAGGTACGCACGGAGCCGGTCTCCGGCTCGGACATCGATCCGGTCAAGTATCCGGCCGAGCACGGTGCACATCTCTGACCGCGGGTGTTCGCCTGCACGGCACGCAAAAAATCACGGTTGAGTAACATGCGGCTTCTATGAGAACCCGACCTGCCTCGGCATCCGTGTTACGGACATCAACCGATCTGAAACAACCAGAAACTCAATACCACCTTCTTTCGGGGGTTCTCTCATGTATCGCGCTCGTATTGCCACCCTTGCGGCGACCGCATTGGCCGGCGCCCTTCTTCTCACCGCATGCGGCGGTGAGGGCACGGAAGGTGCCGGGAGTTCGGAAACAACGATCCCGGCAAAGGAAGTCAGTTTCAAGGACGGTACGGCCAAGCAGAACAAGGCCGATCTCAGCACCGGTGACTTCGCCGCCAATGCCGCCCCTGCGAAGCAGTCCCAGGAGTCGGCACCCGTCATCCGCAACTGGGTTCAGCTGTCCGCTGCTTCCGTGGGCGAACTCGACCCGGTTGTGACCAACGCCGCCGGGTTCGTTCTCTACCGATTCGACAAGGACGAGCCCTCGAAGTCCAATTGCTTCGGCGAGTGCGAGAAGACCTGGCTCCCGTACCTTGTCAAGCCCGGCGGCAAGGTCTTCATCGACGGCATCAAGAAGTCCGACGTCGGCTTCATCCGGCGCGGTAAGGGCTTCCAGCTCACCCTGGGCAAGGCACCCATCTACCTCTTCAGCAAGGACCTCGCCCCCGGCGACGCCAACGGCCAGGGCGTAGGAGGCACTTGGTTCGGCGTCACCCCCGACGGTCAGCGTGCCGGCCAGGACGGCGGCGAGGCCGCCGAACCGGAGATCGAGGACAACGGCGGCAACGGCACCGGAGACTCCGCCGGGAGCGGGGCGGCGGGCAGGAAGCTCGTGGCCCGCTCCGAGGACGGCCTCTACAAGTTCGTCGACGACCCCGACGACTCCGAAAGTGCCGCGGGTACCGTCTCCGGACGCGGCTGCAAGAACACGTCTCTCGGCGGCGCCATCTCCGCGATCAGCCCCGACGACGACACGTCTGTCGGCAAGCCCATCAAGCTCTGGGACGGCCCCGACTGCACCGGAAAGTCCCTCCTGCTGGAGCGCGGCGTCTCCGCCGACCTTGCCGCACAGGGCTTCGACAACAAGACCCGCTCCGTCTTCATCGGCGAGTTCGCCACCAACTGACCCCTGACCCCGGGCACCCTCCGCACACCGGGCCACCTCTGTCGAGATCGATGGAGGCGCCGCCACCCAGCACGTGCCCGACGCTGTCATCATCCGGCGCGCGCACACGCTGCAGGGACGGCTGGCCCAAGGCCGTCCCCTCCATGCCACACCCCCACTCCCCACCGCCAGGTCGTTGGCCAGCAGTGATGTAGATGTGAACCTCAAAGGCCCCGGCGGCGTAGTAGATCATGACGACGCAAAAACCTAGAGGAAAGAGATCAAATGAGCAGCCGCATTCAGGACCTTCACACGGCAATTAGGGAAAGGGCGCGCACTGAGAATCAGAGGAATTATGACGATTACGAATCGACATCTCGGAACCTGAGTTCTCTTGCGGCGCGAGCGGATATGTACATTGGTCAGCTGGATTCCACGGTCACTCAAACTTTTTCCAACAATGTGGCAAGCGCTATAGCTCAGGCGAACCATTATTGGGAACTTTACCAACCGATCAACACTGCCATCAATGGCAATGCTCGCACGGCTGGCCTTGCGGAACGCAACTGGCAGCAGCTCGAGGAGCAGGCTGCAAATTGGCGTCCCACCTGGCAGCAAATACGACAAAACGTCGATACTCTTCGGGCTCAGTCAGAGCAAGTTCGACAGCGTGTCATCGCAGCTGCTGCCGCGCGGAATCAGCACCAGGCTGGTGCGGGGCGAGGAGCTACCCAGTCGCAGACGGCAGGAGGCGCTTATACGCAACAGCCTCACCCGGCCGCTGGGCGAGGCAGGTGAGGGCTTTAGCCGGGAACTGATTCTGCCGCCTCTTTCTGCGGCGACATGGGTCCGACAGTGTTTTTGGCCTGTGGGCTACGTAGAGCTCATAAGATGATCTCGGCGACGCGATCGGCGAGTGTCGCGTTCTTCCGCAGGTGGGCCAAGGCCAGCAGGGTCCTGCTTGATGCATCCAGACTTCGGTCAACGCGTGCGAAGTTCACACCTTCGGGCGTAGAAGAGCCACGAGACGTGTTCGACCGACTCGTACGGGACGTCGAGCACGGAAGGATACGGACCCAACGGAGCCCCCCGGCCGTTGGCGTGCTGAGTGAGATCACCACGCCGACGACGAGGGGCTTCGCCATGTCATCCCGGGAAAGGAGGCCGGCAGCCGGGCCGCGACCTCCCGGTGGGATCCCGTCCAGCACCGCGGGCCGTGCCGCCAGGTGCTCGCCGCCGGGCTGCTCGGGCAAGCCGAGGGAGGCAGGCACCATTTGTCGAGCGGGGCCGGTCCCAGGGCACCGGCCTGGGAACCTTCCGACAGGCCGTCGAGCGCACCATCTCCCGGCCGCAACGCATCCGCCACCCGACATCCGCGGGGAAGGACGACATCCACGAAGCGTTCCTCGGCCTCGCCTTCTGGCTGCTCACGAACTGCCTCGTCAAGGCTCTGGTGGCCACCGAAGTTGCCCTGCAACTGGTCATTCACAAAAACGTCAGTCTCCAGGTGCACACTCATGGTCTCCCGAGCGCCCCGACTGCGCAGGACCCGTGTTCCTCGCCCTCACCGTGTTGCTGTCTCCCCTAGCCACCTCCGCAACCTGTGCCGCAGCTTGTGCACGGCAATCTCTCCTCCTGTTCCACGGCACCCGATGGCTACGGCTCCGGGCGTCTGGGTTTCCACGATTCTCTTCCCGCCGTGACGGACCATGCAGGGGTCAAAACGAACTCACTCCACGGAGAGGAAAGATGAGCGACAATTATCGTTCGATCGCATTCACCGACCAGGTCCTGGAGGCCCAGAGCCAGTACGGAAGCCGGCGCGCTGTGGGCCGCTTGAACCGATATCCTCGCGCGGGCTCGGAAAAATCGGGCGTAGGATCGCCGGAAAGAAGGGACCCAGCTCAGAGCGCCGAAGCCGGACAGATGCACGACCTCGAGCACATCAAGGACCCTCTGGGCTACGCGGAAAGAGACTTCATCGCTTCGCGGGACGGTTTCTATCTAGCTACGGTAGCTACTAGCGGTTGGCCGTACGTACAGTTCCGTGGCGGCCCGCCGGGGTTTGTCCAAACTCCCGATGAACACACCCTGGTTTGGGCTGATTTCCGTGGTAATCGTCAATACATAAGCACCGGCAATGTGGCACACGACCCACGTGTCTCAGTCATTTTCATGGACTACGCTCGCCAGATGCGCCTCAAAGTATTCGGAGTCGCGACCATCAGCGATGTGCGCCACCAGGAACCGCTGGCAAGTGCGTCCGCGATCGAGGGGTACCGGGCGGTCATCGAGCGGGAAGTGCGCGTAGAGGTCAAGGCTTTTGACTGGAACTGCCCTCAGCACATCACTCCGCGTTATACGGCGCAAGAAGTTCAAGCCGTGCTGCGACCGCTTCGTCACCGAGTGGAAACCCTCGAAGCCGAGAACGGTCGCCTTCGCGCCCAGCTCGCAACATTTCCATCGGAGTCCGAAACGCACCCGTCCCAGCCGCAACAACGGTAGGAGGATCAATGAACGACGACAACATTCTGAATCGGATCACCGCCCTGGTCGATCGGGAACATGAATTGCGCAAGCAACGGGTGGACAGCTCCCCGGAGGGGCGGGGCGAACATCACGAGCTGCGTACGATCGAGGTGGAACTCGATCAATGTTGGGACCTTCTGCGACAGCGACGCGCCCGGCGAGAGTTCGGGAAGGACCCTGATGAGGCCGTCGCCCGGTCCGCTTCGGCAGTCCAGCGCTACTTTCAGTAGGGGCTGGTCCCTGCTCCGGATTGGCTGCACAAGCTGCCCTGAGCTGTGGCCCTTCGGTGAGGCGGGCGAGACGCTTGAGAACCGCTGCCGGAGTACCGAGTGCGACTCCCGTAGGCGTTCACTCTTCCTCCACTGTGCACTTCTAGGTTGTCGAACAAAAGCGGCGGGACCAGCTTCGAGTAATGCGGTCAGGCCCCACCGAGTGAGCGAGAATGAGCGAGGCTGAAATCAATGACCAAGACCGTTGTCTTCATCCATGGTCTGTGGATCCACTCTGTCTCCTGGCTGCCTTGGCAGCAGCTCTTCGAGGAGCGGGGTTATCACACCCTGGCGCCCGACTGGCCGGGAGACGGACGCAGCGTCGACGAAACACGCACGTCCCAAGCAGCGGCTCTGGATGTCGGCGTCGACGAAATCACCGACACGCATGCACGAATCATCGAAGGCCTACCCGATGCACCCATCGTGGTCGGCCACTCTTTTGGAGGACTGATCGCGCAGAAACTCCTGGACAGGGGTCTGGCAGCCGGTGCCGTATGTATCTCACCCGCTCCGATCAAGGGCGTCCGGGCCGTGCCGTTGAGTTTGCTGCGTTCGAGTTTTCCGGTACTCAAGAGCCCCGCCAACAGGCACAGGACGATTGCGCTGACAGAGCGTCAGTTTGCATACTCGTTCGGTAACGCGATCTCGCCGGGGGAGTCCGCGGAGCTGTACCGTCGCCTGACGATCCCCTCTCCAGGGCGTCCGCTTTTCGAGGCTTCCACCGCGAACCTCCGACGGAACTCGCCCACCGCGGTCGACACCGACCGTGGTGATCGCGGGCCCTTGCTGTTGATCGCCGCCGGCCAGGACCACACGGTGCCGGCCGTTGTCGTACGCCAAACCCATCGGCTGTACGGTCGCGGCGGCGGATCCGCCCAGCTCCGTAATTACGACGACAGAGGGCACAGCGCTCCGTTTGACCACGGGTGGCGTGAACTCGCAGACGACACGCTCGCCTGGCTCGACGGGAGCGGCCTCAAACCGTGACGGTTCGGTCGCCAAAGGCCTTCTCGTTGGTGATCGTTACTGGCCGAGGGCCAGCTTGTGCGTCCGGGCGACACCGTTGGCCGCCCAGTAGACGCCGTCACCGCGACGGCGGCAGTCTCGGAGCAATTCCAGTTCGGTCCGAGCGGACCCCGACCCGGTCGGCCAAGAGGACTTCACCCCTCAACTTCCAGCTGCCGGACAAGCGGGCCGTCGAGCAGGACGAACCAACTGCGAAAGGTGTCGCTCGATGGTCCAGCACGGTGGTGCACGAATTTCACGGAGAACGCTCGTGACCGCGGCCGGCATCAGCGCTGCCACGGCACTGACCGGTGTCACTGTTGGTACCGTCCCAGCCCACGCGGGCGTCGGCGGACCGACACGACAGCGGGTCGTGGTCATCGGTGGCGGTATCGCCGGCGTCGCCACGGCTTGGCTCCTTGACGGACAGCACGACGTTACGTTGCTGGAGGCAGCCCCCTCGCTGGGGGGCCACGCCATCAGTGTGCCCGTGGACGTCGACGGACACAGGGCAATGGTGGACATCGGGGCGCAGTTCTTCGGTCCGTACTCCCATCCGATCTACAACAAGCTCGTGACCTCGGTCCTGCACGTACCCACAGTGCCGAACACACTGGACAACACCGTCTTCCAGTACGGGACGCAAACGCCGCTCATGGTGTCGCCCAGCGTGGACCGGCCGATCACTGATCTCCTGCAGTACCTGCCCGCCCTGCAGGCAGTGGCAGAACTGATGGATGGGGCGAGGGATCTGGAGGCGCGACGTGACTGGAAGGTCACTGTCGCCGACCTCGTTGAATCCATGAATGTCGATGAAAAACTGAAGCAGGACTTCGTCTACCCGTATGTGGCTTCAGTGAATGGTGCCACCGTTACTCAAGGAAAGGAGTTCTCGGCGCGTGCGGCATTGGCACTCGCCGTACGTCCACTAGTTGACGATCGGACAGAGTATGTCAACGCTCGTGACGGGTTGGGTTCCGTTATTTCTGCTCTGGCCGACGAGTTCACCAGTGTTTCCCCGTTGATCAACTCGGGTGCTACGGGTATAGCCCGGCATAATAGCCAGTACCTGGTCACGGATTCACAGGGGCGGGTTCATCCAGCAGATCACGTCGTACTCGCTCTGCCGCCCGAACCAGCTGCGGCACTGGTGGCTCAGCTGCCTCAGTCAGGACCGCTTGCCCGCACTTGCGGCCGCTTCCGCTATATGCCCGCTCGGATTGTGATCCACAGCGACCCGATGTACATGCCTCAATCCACGGCAGACTGGTCATCGTTCAACATCACCACCGACGGTGATTTCTGTGAGGCATCCATCGCCTACTCACGACTGCGTGGCGACGTGGCCGTGTACAAGAGCTGGGCGTTGCACCGGCGGCAGGAGCCCAAGCAGCTACTGGCCAGTATGGACTTCCGTCATCCGTTGATCACGCCTGACTTCATCCTGGCACAGGGCGAACTGCAGCGGCGAAACGGCGAGGACGGCCTTTGGTTTGCCGGCAGCCATGTCTTCGATGTGGACAGCCAGGAGAGTGCCCTCTACTCGGCGCTCACGATTGCGGCATCGCTTGCGCCGGAGTCGACGAACCGTGCGAGGCTCGGCACATTGCCGACGTCACCGGCCGCCCCCTGATCTTCGTAGTGGTCACGGCCCGCACTCGGGAGGACGCGCTGCCGTGTCCGGTGTGCGGGACGTCGTCGGCGCAGGTGCACGGGTATCACCGGCGGACGGTGGCGGACGTGCCGGTCGATGGCCGTCCGCTCGCCGTCGGCCTGCGCGTACGGCGGCCGGCCTGCCCGGTTTCGCCATGATTTCGCCCGGAAGGCTCAGCACTGCACGCTCTGGCCATGGGCGATCAACGGCGCAAGCAGCAGCGCCGAAATCTCCAGCTGCTCACCACTCACCGGGCCGGCCTGATCGCCGACCGCAATACAACTTGATCAACCGTCTGCGTGATGCGCCGCGGGCATCTGCCCTGCTCCGGAGCGGGCTCTCGACTGTTCAGCAGCCGAGGGACCGGTCGTCCTACTGACCGACGTGGTGGAGACCAGACATCTCGATCACTCCGCGTATGCGGGGTCTTCGAAGTTGGGCGGTGCGCTGGTTCGGGCTGCTGACACGGCGTCACGCTCCGTGTTGGATCGTGCGCCTTGGCCCTGGACGCAAGGTGCCCGTGGCCCTGCGTGA
>NZ_JBEXLP010000100.1:0-25077 GCF_040610035.1 Streptomyces sp. NPDC004542 | reverse complement strand
CGGGTCCCGGCGCGAGGCGCGAGGGGAGCCGCGCCTGGACGGCGCCGGCCGGGCGTGCGGGACCGGCCGCGGTCGGCCGCCGTGGCTCCACTCCCGCCGGAGCGGCGCGTACCCCGCCGGACCCGGCCCGGACGGTTCCTCGTCCGGCGGCCCTCGGGACCCTCCGACGGCGGCACGCGGGGCGCGGCCCGCGTGCCGTTCAGGACGCGTCCATCAGCCCCGCGGCCACCGTCGCGCCGAGCTCCCAGCAGGCCTCGACGTCGGCCTTGGCGGGCTCCCCGGTCACGGTGACCGGGTCGGCCGCCCGCCGCCAGCCGAGGCCCGTCGTGATCGTGTCGATCGCGCGGAGCGCGCCGGTGACGTCACCGCCGCCGTGTACGTAGGCTCCGAAGGGGCGGCCGCGGGTCTCGTCCAGGCACGGGTAGTAGACCTGGTCGAAGAAGTGCTTGAGCGCCCCGGAGATGTAGCCGAGGTTCGCGGGTGTGCCCAGGAGGTATCCGTCGGCGGCGAGCACGTCGGGCGCGGTGGCGGCCAGCGCCGCACGGCGGACCACCCGGACCCCCTCGATCTCCGGAGCCGTCGCCCCGGAGACGACGGCCTCGAAGAGGGCCTGGCAGTTGGGCGAGGGCGTGTGGTGGACGATCAGCAAGGTGGGCACACCCGCACCCTGCCCCGGCGCGCCGTCCGGCCGCAAGGACGCCGGCCCGCCCGTCGGGGCGGCAGGGGCGGGCCCCGGCAGTCCGCGAGGGCGGACCCGCCGGCCTCGGTTACAGTGAGCGGCCCGAGCAGAAGGGGGTGGCGACGGTGCGCGTCGGGGTGGGGGGCCAAGTGGCGCAGACGCTGCTGCTGGCGGCGGTGCTGGGGGGCTGCGCGGGCCCGCCCGACGGGGACGGTCCGAAGCCGTCCTCGAGCGCGACGGCGACGAGCCGGGGCAGTGCGGCGGCGGGCACGCCCGCCAGGAGCGGCGGCAGCGTAGGCGCCGCCGGTTCCCCTTGCGAGCTGCCCGTCACCTTCGACATCGCCGCGGACTGGAAGGCGGAGGCGGTCGACGCGGGGTCCGCGGGGGCCGCCGACGGCTCCCGCCGCTCCGGCGGCTCCAGCGGCTCCAGCGGCTCCAGCGGGGACGACGGCCTTTCCAGCGCCCTCGCCGAGGCGCTGCTCCGCCAGGGCCCGGTCACCCTGGCCTGCGAGATCGACGCGAAGCCCGCCGGGAACATCGGTTTCCTGCGCGTCTGGAAGGGCAGGCCGGGCGACACGGACGTACGTGCCGTTCTGCGCGCCTTCCTGGCGGCGGAGGACCACACGAGCGAGGAGAAGTACCGCACGTTCAGGACCGGCGGTGTCTCCGGCGTGGAGGTCGAGTACGTCTGGACCAGCGAGCTCCTCGACGAGTCCAAGAAGGAGAGCGCGCTGGCCGTCACCACCGGGGACGGCCCGGTCGTCCTGCACCTCGGCGGGCTGGACAGCGGGGAGCACGAGGAGATGCTCCCGGCGTACGAACTGGCGAAGCGGACCCTGCGCGTCGCCTGAGCCCGGCGCCCGGCCGTCACAGCGGGCGGGTGGACCGGCCGAGGTAGGTGAGGGGGCCGGGGTCCGGCACCGGTATCTCCTCGAAGCCGAGGCGGTCGTAGAACGCGCGGGCGGCGGTGTTCGCGGTCACCATGCCCAGGTGGACGGCCGGGACTGCGCGCTCGCGCAGTGCGGTCAGCAGGGCGTCCATCAGCCGCCGCCCGTGGCCGCGCCGCTGCCAGCGCGGCAGCAGGTCGATGTGCAGGTGCGCCGGATGCCCGGCCAGTTCCGGCAGCAGCATCCGTTCGGGCCGGTGCAGCAGCGCCACCATGTCCTCGCTCGGTGTGCGCGGCGCCGCCGTGGGTTCGGGGTAGCGGTCGGTCACCCGGGGGATCCAGGTGTCCCGGAAGGCCTTGACGAACCGTTCCGTGTCCGCCGTGCCGACCACGTATCCCACCGCCCGACCCTGCCCGTCGTCCAGGACGAAGGCGAGCTCCGGCTCCAGGAAGCAGTAGGGCTCGGCGAACAGAGTCGGCATCAGGCGCTGGTCCGGGTACAGGGCCCGGGAGTCGCCGCCGTTGTGGGCGGTGCGGACGCATACGTCGGCGACGGCGGCGCGGTCGGACGGGCGGTACGGGCGCAGGTGCGGGCTGGTGGCCATGCATGACATCCTGACGCTTGTGGGAGCGCTCCCACAACCCCTCGGGCGAGGTCCGGGGCTCAGCGTCTCCGGACTCCCCCGGCTCAGGGCTCCGGCGTCCGTCGGGCAGGCGTCGCGACCAGGAGCACCGCGCCGAGCGCACCGGGCCACAGATGCGCCCCCCGTCTCGACGAGGCGGCCCTGGACGGCCTGCGGCTCGGTTTGGGCCTGAGTCTGGGGCTGGGGCTGGAGCTTGGAGCTTGGGGCTTGGGGCTTGGAGCTGGGCCTGCGGCGGCACCCCGGGCTCGGTCTGCGGTGCCGGGTGTGACGTCGGCGCTCGGTGACGGCGCGCCGCCGGGCTCGCCGCCCGCGCCGCACGCACGGCCCGAGTTGATGCGGCCGCCCCCACCTGCGGCGATCGTTCCTGCCCCACCCCCGATGTGCCGGTTTCGTGGGAAACTGTGCCCGTACAGGTGGTCGGACTGGGCGGCGGGCCATGGCGGATGCGGAGATCGACTACGCGGCGGTGTTCCAGGCCCTGCCGGGCATGGTCGCCCTGCTGACGCCGGACCTGGTGTTCGCGGACGCGAACGAGGAGTTCCTGCGGATGGCCGGACGCAGACGCGAGGACGTGGTGGGGCGTCGTCTGTTCGAGGTGTTCCCGGACAACCCCAACGACTCCGGCGCCACGGGCATGCGGAATCTGGACGCCTCCCTGCGGCGGGTGGTGACCACCGGCGAGCGCGACACCATGGCCCTGCAGCGGTACGACGTCGAGCTCCCCGACCGGCCGGGGCACTGGGACGAGCGCTACTGGAGCCCGGTGAACGCGCCGGTGATCGGCCCGGACGGGACGGTGGTGTTGCTGGTGCACCGGGTCGAGGAGGTCACCGAGCTGATCCGGGCCCGGAGGGGCGCGGACGGCAACCGGACCCAGGTACTGGAGGCCGAGCTGTACCGGCGCGCGCGGGAGCTGCAGGAGCTGAACGAGCAACTGCGCCGGACCCAGGCCCAGGACCAGGAGGTGGCGCTCGCCCTCCAGGAGGCGATGCTCCCCGCCCGCCGGTGGGTGGGAGGCCACCGGGCCGCCGTCCGCTACCGGCCCGCGGTGAGCGCGCTGAACGTGTGCGGGGACTGGTACGACCTGGTCGACCGGGGCGGCGGCGACTGCATCGGGGTCTCGGTCGGCGACGTGGTCGGGCACGGCCTGCGGGCCGCGTGCGTGATGGGCCAGCTGCGCAGCGCGCTGAGCGCCGCCTGCCGCGTCGCCGAGGGCCCCGCTCAGGCCCTGAACGCCCTGGGGGAGTACGCCCATGTGCTCGACGGCGCGGAGTCGGCGACGGCGGTGACGACGTTCATCGACTTCGGTCACCGCACCCTTACGTACAGCAGCGCCGGCCACCCGCCGCCCGTACTGGTCCACCGCGACGGCACCGTGGAGTTCCTCGACCGGGCCACCGACACCCCGCTGGACGCCCGGCCCGACCCGCAGCCCCGGCCCGAGGCCCACACCAGGTTCACCGAGGGGGCCCTCCTCGTGCTGTACACCGACGGTCTGGTCGAGCGGCGCCGGGAGGACATAGACGTCGGGCTGGCGCGTCTCGCCGACACCGTCGGCCGGCACCGGGAAGCGGACCCGGACGACCTTGCCGACACCGTCCTGCGGGAGTTGCTCCCGAGGGAGGGCGCGACCGACGACACCGCGCTGGTCATCATGCGGTTGTGAGGCGGTTTTGCACGCCCTCGCGGACACTTTCACCGGATGGTCACGAGCATCAAGATGAATATCACAATTACGTATCGGACATACCGCGCTTCAACCTTCACACCAGCCACACAAGTTGGCTAGGTTGGCGTCCAGACCGCACGGCTCCCCCCGGCGAACCCCGTCGGGCCGCGCGGCCTCCGCCGAGTCCGGTGTCCCCGCGGGACAACGGAGCCGGGGACCCAACCGACTTGGGGTGAATCGGCCCGACCGCCCGAGGGGCAGGGGCCGTAGGGCATGCCTTCCACCATCGACCGCCCGAACCCGTCAGCTAACCCGGTAGGCGGAGCACGGAAGGAGTACGGCCCCCATGGCGCGCGACAGCCGCGACGAGGTTCGGCAGCGAATCGACAGCCTTTACGACCAGACGGAGAACGCCACGGGGAACTTCAACGCGACCCGTGCGGCGGCGTCGGGGGGAACACCTGGTCGCGGAGTACGCCTCCGCAGGCCGGACAGGGGGGCCGATCCCGCCCTGGACGGCATCGCCCGGCAGTGGATGACCGGCGCCCGGTCCAAACTGGGCCCCACCTCCCCTGCCATACTCCCGGCGGACCGGGGTTCGCAGCGCCAGACCCCCGCCGGTCTGGACAACATCGCCCGGCAGTGGATGACCGGCGCCCGGTCCAAACTGGGCCCCACCGTTCCCGCCGTGCTGCCCACGGACCGGGCCCCGCAGCGCCCGGCGGAGCGGCGCCCCAACGTCCCGGTGCCGAAAGAGCTGCTGGAAGCTGCCGAGCGCGTCCTGCCGGAGCTGACCGCCGGGCCCTCCGGGGAGACGGGCGCCCGTGCCCTGCCCGAGCTGACGGCGCGTCCCCGGGCTGAGCTGACCCGCCGACCCGCCGCGGAGCTGACCGCCGGACCCGCCACCGCGCTGCCCGCCGTGCCGGAGCCGCGGCAGGCAAGCCCCATGGAGCTGCCCGCGGCCGAGCCGCGGCGGTCCTCGCCGCTGGCCTCGAAGGAGAAGAACCAGAAGAAGCTCGCCGCGGCCCGTGACCTGCTCTCCGGACGGATGGCCCAAGCGGGCTCGCCCGCGCCCCGCGCGGCGGCCGAGCCCGCGGGTACCGCCGCCGAAGCCTGGCGGGGCGACCCGGAACAGAAGCTCCAGCCCGCGGAGCAGGAGTGGCTGCGCCAGCAGTGGTCCGGGCTCAGTGCGGGCCTGTCCGCCGCGGGTGCGGCGACGGCCCGCAGAGGCGCGACGGCCGCCCCCTCCCTGGGCGTTGCCGCCCAGGGCGCGCCCCCCATGACCGGCACGGGCACCTTCAGCGTTCCCAACCCACTCACGGACAGCGGCAGCTTCAGCGTGCCCAACCCCGTCGCCAACACAGGCAGCTTCAGCGTTCCCAACCCAGTGACGGACAGCGGAACCTTCAGCGTTCCCAACCCCGTCGCCAACACAGGCAGCTTCAGCGTTCCCAACCCAGTGACGGACAGCGGAACCTTCAGCGTCCCCAACCCACTCACGGACAGCGGCAGCTTCAGCGTTCCCAACCCGGTCGCGAACACGGGGACCTTCGCCGTCCCCAACCCCGTCGCCAACACCGGCAGCTTCAGCGTTCCCAACCCAGTGACGGACAGCGGAACCTTCAGCGTCCCCAACCCCGTCGCCAACACAGGCACCTTCAGCGTTCCCAACCCGGTCGCGAACACGGGAGCGGTCACCGCCTCGGCCCCCTTCACCAACACCGCGACCGTCACCGCACCCAGCCCCGTCGCCGCCACGGGAGCCTTCAGCGTTGCCAACCCCGGCATCAACGCCGTGACGCTCACCGCCACGGTCCCGGCACCGGCACCGGTTGCTGCGCCCGCCCCGGTTGCTGCCCCCACCCCGGCGCCCGCCCCGGTTGCTTCCCCCACCCCGGCGCCCGCCCCGGTTGCTGGCCCCACCCCGGTTGCTGCCCCTACCCCGGCGCCGTTCCCGACACCTGCCCCGGCCCCGGCCCCGGCCCCCGCCCCCTTCGAAGGAAGGGCCGCGAAGGCGCTGGCGTTCGCGCGGGCACAGATCGGGCGGCCCTGTGTGTGGGGTGCCACCGGGCCGGACTCCTACGACTGCTCGAGTCTCACCCAGGCCGCCTGGCGAGCCGCAGGCGTGACGCTGCCGCGGGCCGCGCGGGAGCAGGCGGAGGCGGGTACACCCGTGGCACTGAGCGACGCCCGGCCCGGTGATCTCGTGATCTTCTTCCAGGACGCCGGCCACGTCGGCCTGTACGTCGGCAACGGCATGATGATCCACGCGCCGGGCCAGGGCGCCTACATCCGGGAGGAGTCGGTCTACGGCGCCGGGGAGGCGGCGATTCACCGAGTGATACGCCCCGCCTGAGACCGGCCGCGCCAGCTCTCGTAGTGGTCGAGCAGGGTCTCTTCGACCGGCCGGTAGGAGAGGCCCAGCTCGCGCACGCTCCGGCCGTTGTCCACGCGGAAGCGGATGCCGAGGTGCTTGCGGATGTAGTCCTGGGTGAGCCCGAACGCGGGGCCAAGGACGCGCACCGGCCAGTGCGGGAGCGCGGTGCGGGGCAGGCGCGGGTCGAGGGGGTGACGGGTCCGGATGACGCGGGACATCTCGAGGAAGGACGTCATCGTCTCGGCCGCGACGATGTAGCGGCCCCTGGCCGCCGGGTTCTCCGCCGCGGCGATGTGCGCGTCGGCGACGTCCCGTACGTCCGCCGTGGTGAAGCTGAAGTCCGGGGCGCCGTAGCAGAAGTACCCTTTGAACAGCTGGTCGAGCAGGAAGAGGCTGCCGGAGGCGGAGGCGGGGGTGAGGGAGGGGCCGAGGACGAGTCCCGGGTTGACGGACACCATCCGCCAGCGGTCCTGGGCCCGTTCGGCCTCCCGGGCGATGCGCTCCGCGACGGTCTTCGCATAGTGGTAGGGGTTGTTCTCCACGGTACTGGTGGTGTTGACGTACTTCTCCGACAGCACCTGGCCGTCCATCTCGAGGACGTCGGCGTAGTCGCCGAAGACCGCGCCCACCGTGGAAGTGAGGACCAGGGTGTGCACGGACGGCGTCCGCTCCACCGCCGCCAGCACGTTGCGGGTGCCCAGCACGGCCGGGTCGACCACGTCCCGGCGGCCGTCCTGGATCTTCTCCGGCATGAGGAACGGCGACGCCACGTGGAAGACCACCGCGCAGCCGCGCACCGCCTCGTCGAAGGAACCCTCACGGAGCAGATCGGCCTCGAACAGGGTCAGTTGCCCCGGGAAGGCTTCCTGCGTCTCCCACAGGGGCCGTACCTTCGCGAGGTGCGCGATCCGGCGCACGGTCGTGTGCACGCGGTAGCCCCGCTCCAGCAGCCGCCGCACCAGATGGCTGCCGACGAACCCGCTGCCACCGGTCACCACGACGGTCGTGTCCCCGCCCACGCGTCCGCTCATCCTGTCCCCCGGCCCGTCCCCCATCGCGTCCTCCACCCCGCCGCCTCGCCTCGCCGGCCTTCAGACATAAGGTCGGCTTATGAGCTCATAGGCCGGACCCGCGTACTGACTTAGGTCTGCCTTAGCTTAGGCTTCCCGTTCGAGTCGCCTGTCACCACTCGAAGGGAACCTGATCATGCCGCGCCCGCTGCGGGTAGCCATAGTCGGAGCCGGCCCGGCCGGGATCTACGCCGCCGACGCCCTGCTCAAGTCCGAGGTGGCGGCCGAGCCCGGCGTGTCCATCGACCTCTTCGAGCGGATGCCCGCCCCGTTCGGCCTGATCCGCTACGGCGTCGCCCCCGACCACCCGCGCATCAAGGGCATCATCACGGCCCTGCACCAGGTGCTCGACAAGCCGCAGATCCGCCTGTTCGGCAACGTGGACTACCCCACCGACATCGCCCTCGACGACCTGCGGGCCTTCTACGACGCCGTGGTCTTCTCCACCGGCGCCATGGCCGACCGGGAATTGTCGGTGCCCGGCATCGACCTCGACGGCTCCTACGGCGCCGCCGACTTCGTGTCCTGGTACGACGGCCACCCGGACGTGCCGCGCACCTGGCCGCTCGAGGCCGAGAAGGTCGCCGTCCTGGGCGTCGGCAACGTCGCGCTCGACGTGGCCCGCATCCTGGCCAAGACGGCGGACGAGCTGCTGCCGACCGAGATCCCGCCGAACGTGTACGAGGGTCTGAAGGCCAACAAGGCCCGGGAGATCCACGTCTTCGGCCGCCGCGGCCCGGCCCAGGCGAAGTTCAGCCCGATGGAGCTGCGCGAGCTGGACCACTCCCCCACCATCGAGGTCATCGTCGATCCCGAGGACATCGTCTACGACGAGGGGTCGATCGAGACCCGGCGCGGCAACAAGCAGGCCGACATGGTCGCCAAGACGCTGGAGAACTGGGCGATCCGCGACGTCGGCGACCGGCCGCACAAGCTGTTCCTGCACTTCTTCGAGTCGCCGTCCGAGATCCTCGGCGAGGACGGACGGGTCGTCGGCCTGCGCACCGAGCGCACCGAGCTGGACGGCACCGGCAGCGTCAGGAACACCGGCACCTTCAAGGACTGGGACGTCACCGCGGTCTACCGCGCCGTCGGCTACCTGTCCGAGAAGCTGCCCAAGCTGCCGTGGGACCTCGAGTCGGGCACGGTCCCGGACGAGGGCGGCCGGGTCGTCGAGGAGAGCGGCGCGCACCTGCAGTCGACGTACGTCACCGGCTGGATCCGGCGCGGTCCGGTGGGCCTGATCGGCCACACCAAGGGCGACGCCAACGAGACGGTGGCCAACCTCCTGGACGACTTCGCCAACGGCCGGCTGCACACGCCCGCCTCCCCGGCGCCGGAGGCCGTGGACGCCTTCCTCGCCGAGCGGAACGTCCGCTTCACCACCTGGGAGGGCTGGTACCGCCTGGACGCCGCCGAGAAGGCGCTGGGCGAACCGCAGGGGCGGGAACGCGTGAAGATCGTCGAGCGCGAGGAGATGCTGCGGGAGAGCGGGGCGTAACGCATCCCCGGGGAGCACCGCGAAATCCCGGCCTGCCGGGCCGGACGGCCTGCCGGCGTCCTGCGGTGCTCTCCCCTCGTGAACACGCCCTCTTCACCCGCTTGCGCCGCGCGCGCGGCTCGTCGCCGACGCGGGCGGTGGCTTCGACGTCTACGCCGGTCTCCCCCTGGCCCTCGCGCTCCGGGAGGCCGGCGCGGAGGTGCATCTGGCCTGGGGCCGTGGTCATCCGGTGGCCGCGGTGACGTCCCCGTTGACGGTGGTGAGGGTCATGCTCCGGTCGCGGGAAGCGGACGCGGAAGCCGTGGGGACCGTGACGGACGGGCGGCCGTTGGCCGTCGTGGCCCTGACCCGGTAGGCCGGGGCGCCGTGCGGCACCGAGACGCGGACCGAGCCGTTCGTGGTGGCGGCGGTGACCGTGTCCGGCGCGGTGGCGCAGTCGAGGTCCAGGTCGCCGTTGACCGTCCCGGCCCGCAGCCGCCGGGCGCCGAGCGCGACCGCGCGTACCGAGCCGTTGCGGGTGGCGAGCCTGACGACGGCACCGTGCGGGTCCATGACGCGGGGAGCCGTGCGGGGCGGGCAGGACGGGCGGACGGGGACCGCCCCTGAGCGGATGGCGGGCGGGCCCCGTCCGTGGGCCCCCATTGTCGTGGCCTGGACAGATCACCGGCATGGGTGAACGGCCACTCGTCGCAGTGCGCCGCGCACACCCCGTGCGCGCCACGCGAGCCCCCGCGAAACGCGGGGCCCCGCTCGACGTGGCGAGATCACCTTCCGCGATACTGGGGGCGCACGCCGTCCCCCTCCGTAGATTGGCTCATGTCGAACTCCGCCACCGACCGCGCCACGACACCCCGTACCGTGTGGCTGGCCCGCGGTCGCCACACCGGCTCCCTCGCCGAGGACGTCCTCCGCCGCACCCTGCGCCGGCTGAAGGTGGACGAGGTCCTCGACGACTTCGCCGAACCGCCGGACCCCGCGGACACGCCCGGACGGGTCTTCGAGGCGCGCTGGCGGGTCGACGGTGACGTGACGGTCAGGGCCCGCCTGGTCCTGCTGCCGCCGCAGCCCCAAGAGGAGGGCCGTGGGTGGATCCTTGTCGCGGAGGCGGAACGCCCGTGGGACGACGCGTGGCCGTCGCCCGCCACGATGTTCTGGCCGGACGACCCCGACGGCACGGCCACCGCCTGGGACCACCACCACGCCGTGCCGGACCTGCGTCTGCGTCAGGTCAACCCGCTGCCCGCCGACGACAAGGACATGCGGCGCGTGCTGCGCGGCGCGGCGCGCGAGTCCTGGTGCGTCCACCTCGTGGTGCACGAGGCGATGACCCCGGACGCGCGCGGCGCGCTGCCGCTCACGCGGCTGCTGCCGCCGGGGTTGCGGCACCGGGTGGTGGAGCACCGGGCCGCCCCGCACCAGTTGCGCGCCGTCAACTACGCGTTGAAGGAGTTCGGCGTCGAGGTGCCGCGCGGTGGCGCGGTGCTCCTCCCGCCGCAGCCGGCCCCGCCCGGCTACGACGGCCGGGAGCACGCGGTGCGCAGCGTCTTCCTGGACGGCTCGGAACCGGCCGAACTCATCGGCGTACTGCGGCGCTTCGCCGCCCTCCCCCGGCCGCTGCCCGAGGGCGCCGAGGAGGCGCTGACCGGCCTGCGGGAGAAGTGGACGCTGCTGACCCTCGAGGAGCAGCTGGCCCGTCAGCGGGAACTCGTCGCCCGGTACGCCGAGGCGCTCGAGGCCATGACGAAATCCCGCGACCTGTACCGGGAGGCCGCCGAGCGCGCAAACGAGGCACTGGCCGCCTTCCGTGACGCCCCCGCCCGGCCGGCCCTGCCGCCCACCGACCCGCCGGCCTGGCCGTTGCAGCAGCTGACCCGAACCTTCGAACGCCTCAGGGTCGGTGCCAGGGCACTGCGTCCGGCGCCCGCCGCCCTCAGCGCGCGGGACGCCGGCGACAGCGCGAAGGGTGACGCGGAGGAGACCGACCGGACGTCGTGACCCGTCCGCCTCGCCTGCCCGTCCGGAAGGAGATGCGGACCGGCAGGAGAGAGGACGGGCGGGACGGGGAAGGCGGAAGGGAACCGGCCTGCCCGAGGCCCGATGTCGCGAGGAGGAGGCCCGATGGACGGGACCGCAACCTGGCTCGTGGTGGCCGCCGTCGTCGCGGCGGCCCTGCTCGCCGTGGCCCTCGCCGTCCTCGTCCGGCTGGTGCGCACCCGGCGGACCCTGCGCCGGGCCGGTCTGCCCACCGGTTCGCGCTGGGTCTTCTGGGGCGCCGTGCTCTACCTGGTCCTGCCGACCGACCTGCTGCCCGACCCGGTGTACCTCGACGACATCGGCGTCCTGCTCCTCGCCCTGCGCAGCATGCGCGCCGTCCGGCCGCTGCCGCCGGACGAGGCCGAATCCTGACACCGCCCTCCCCGGCGCGCGGCGCGCCGCCTCATCATGGTGCGATGCGATCGTCGTTCACCTCGATCACCGGTCTGTCCAGCACGCCCGAGGTCGCCGTCGTCGTCGACGTGATGCGCGCGTTCACCGTGGCGGCCGGGGCCCTGCGGCAGGGGGCGGAGAAGCTGGTCTTCACCGACACCGCCGAGGAGGCACTGGAACTGAAGGCCCGTCACCCCGGCTGGCCGGCCTTCCAGGACGGAGCCCCGACGCCCGGCTTCGACCTGGCCAACTCCCCCGCCCGGCTCCGTTCGCTCGACGTGGCGGGCCGCACCGTGGTGCAGAAGACCACCGCCGGAACCGTGGGCGCGCTGGCGGTCGCCGACGCCCGGCTCCTGATGTGCGCGAGCTTCGCGGTGGCCGGCGCCACGGCCGCGTTCCTGCGCCGCGAGCGGCCGGCCGCCGTCACCTTCGTCGTCACCGGGGACGGCGGACGAGCGGAGGAGGACCTGGCCTGCGCCCAGTACATCGCGGCCCGCACCGCCTCGGACACCACCGACCCGGCGCCGTACGTCACCCGCGCCCGGCACTCCGACGGTGCCGCCCGCCTCGCCGACGGGGTCCGGCGCGGCTGGGCGGGCGTCCACCCCGACGACATGAAGCTCTGCCTCGAGGTCGACACCTGCGCGTTCGCCCTGGTGGCCGGGCGGGAGGAGGGACGGCTGACCGTCAGGGCGGTGCCGGTCCGCTGACCCGCCGGCGGCGTCGTCGCCGCCCGGCCCCGCTGTGCGTCCCCGCTGTCCGGCGGGACTCATACCGTTCGCCCAGGTGCGATTCCCGGCCGTCGTGACGCATTCTTGCTGTGTCACCCACCCGGCGGCGCACGGACGAGGCAGAGGCCGATGACTGGCAGCGGGGAGCAGGCACACCGGGTCCGCGGACGGCTGGCCCGGCTGCTCGCCGACGCCTCGGCCCGGGCGCTCGGCACGGCCGGCGGTCACGTGAGCGGCGTCTACCTGCGCTCCGGCACGCCCGGGCTGCTGCGTCTGGCGGTGCTGGTGGGGCTGCCGGGTCCGCTGTTCCGGCCCTGGTGGCAGCTGCACGTGAACCAGCCCTTTCCGGTCGCCGACGCCTACCGGTCCGGCACACCGGTGGTGCTGTCGAACGCCACGGAGACGGTGCGCCGCTATCCCCAGCTCGCGGCCGGTCTGCCGTTCCAGTTCGGTTCGCTCTACGTGCCGGTGCCGGGGGCGAAGCCGCCTTTCGGGGTACTGGCCGTCATGCGGCCGGCCGCCGCGGACGCCGGGGACGAGCTGCCCGAGCCCGACCGGCTGGCCGCCCTGGCCGAGAAACTGGGCGCCGAGCTGCGCGCTCTGGTGGAAAGCGAGGAGGAAGCGGAGGACGCGGTCGTCTGGGACGGGGAACCGCTGTGCGTGCGCCCGCCCGCGGCCCGCCCGGTGCCCTGGCCCGTCGGACGGTTCACCTGGGACCCGGCGACCTCCGCCGTGACCGTGGACGGCCGGCTGCACGACCTGCTGGGCGCGCTGCCGGAGGAGTTCGCCGCGACGGGGGAAGCACTCGCCGGGGCGCTGGCCCCGGCCGACGCCCACCAGATCATCACGGCGCTCGACGACACGGCCGCCGGCACACCTCCGCCGCTGCCGCTGCACGTGCGGGCGGCCGACGGGACCACGCGGCTGCTGGAGCTGTGGCCCCCGTCGGAGAGGGCCGACGCGTCCCTGGTACGGGGGCTCGTCCTCGATCCCGGCCCCGCCGCGTCCGCCGGCGCAGCGGCCGACCCGCTGCCGCAGGGCGTGTTCTGCCTGGACCGGCTGGGTGTGATCGTGTACGCCAATCCGGCGGCGGCACGCCTGCTGGGCCGGGAGCGGGAACGGCTGCTCGGGCGGCCTTTCGAGGAGGCCGTGCCGTGGCTGAGCCGGCCGCCGTACGAGGACCACATCCGCGGCGCCCTGCTCTCCCCCGAGCCGGTGCACTTCCACGTCCGGCGGCCGCCGGACGACGGCGAGGGCGAGGGCGACTGGCTGGCACTGTCCCTGCACGCCGGCCCGGACACGCTCAGCTGCACCGTCGTTCCGGCGGACCGGATGGACGCGCCGCTGGACACCCACGTGGAGCTGCCGCCGGTGCAGCCCCCGCCGGGCGGCCCCTCGCTGGCCCCCGTGTACCGGCCCATCGCGCTGGCCATCGCGCTGACCGACGCGGTCACCGCCCGCCAGGTGTCGGAGGTGGTGATGCGGGAGCTGCTGCCCGCGTTCGGCGGGCGGCGGCTGGCGATCTACCTGCTGCAAGAGCGGCACCTGTACCTGGCCTGGGAGACCGGCTTCCCGCAGGGCTTCCTCACCCGGTTCGAGGGCGTCGGTCTCGACGCCCGCCTGCCCGGCGTCGAGACGCTCACCACGGGCCGGCCCATCTTCTTCGAGTCCATGCAGTTGCTGAACGCCGCCTACCCGGGCATCCCGATGGACGCCACCGAGGGCGCCCGCGCCTTCCTGCCGCTGATCGCCTCGGGACGCCCCGTCGGCTCCTGCATCCTGGGCTTCGAGCGCAACCGCGGGTTCAGCACCGAGGAACGCACGGTCCTCACGGCGCTCGCCGGGCTGATCGCGCACGCCATGGAGAAGGCGCAGCGCTACGACAGCGAGGCGGCCCTCGCCCGGGGCCTGCAGCAGGCGCTGCTGCCCCGGCGGCTGTCGGCGCATCCGCAGGTGGAGACCGCCGGACGCTATCTGCCCGGCACGCAGGGGATGGACGTCGGCGGTGACTGGTACGACGTGGTCGAGGCCGGGGACGGCCTCGCGCTGGTCATAGGGGACGTCCAGGGGCACGGTGTGCAGGCGGCGGCGACCATGGGGCAGCTGCGCAGCGCGGTGCGGGCCTTCGCGCTCGGGGACCACCCGCCCGACGAGGTCATGAGCGGTACGAACCGGCTGCTCATCGATCTCGACCCCGGGCAGTTCGCGAGCTGCTGCTATCTGCGTCTCGACCCCGCCACCGGGGCGGCCCGGGTGGCCCGGGCCGGGCATCTGCCGCCGCTGCTGCGCTGCCCGGACGGGCGCACCCGTGTCGTGGAACTCCCCGGCGGTGTCGTCCTCGGCGTGGACGCGCACGCGCAGTACCCGGTGGCGGAACTGACCCTGGAGCCGGACGCGATCCTCGCCCTGTACACGGACGGGCTCGTCGAGCGGCCCGGCGTGGACATCGACGTCGGCATCGGCGCGCTGCGCGTGGCCCTGGCCCGGGCCGGGGCCGCCGCCGGGCGCCGGGGCGGCCGCTCCCTGTCCGGTGTCGCCGACCGCCTCACCGCCACGGCCCGCCACGCCACCGACCGCCCCGACGACGTCGCGCTGCTGCTGGCCAGCCGCCGCGCGGCCCCCGGGCGCCCCCGATGAGCCCGGCGCACCCGGCCGCCCGTGCCCCCGGTACATGACGCCCTCGGCTCTCCTGGTCCCGGCTCGCCCCCCGCCGATCACGGGCAGTCACCTCATGATCTGCGAGGTGTCCGACAGCAGCACGACCTCACCGCACCTGCGGTACGCGGCGAGCACCGACGAGGGCGGGCGCGGGCTGTTCCTCGTCGCCCAGCTCGCCGAGCGCTGGGGCACCCGCTACACCCCCACCGGCAAGATCATCTGGGCGGAGCAGGCGCTGCCCTGAGCGGGGCCCGGCCCTATTCGTCGATCACCGCGCCGAAGCGGGCGGCGTGGCCGTTCCCGCCCAGGGCGGCGGCGCCGTAGACCCACGAGCCGTCGGCGAGCAGGCCGCCGCCGCTCGCGGGCAGCAGCCACACCGCGCCGTCGCCCGCGTTCTCGCCGGACGCCGACGCGAGCAGCTCGGCACGGCCGTCGCCGTCGGTGTCCGCGAGCCGCACCTGGGAACCCCAGCCGTCGTCCGCCTCGGCGGTGCCGGGAATCCCGCGGGTGTTCTGGTCGAAGGACCGGGCGCCGGTCCCGGTCAGGCCGTTCGCCGTGCCGCGCAGCAGCCACACCGCGCCCGCGTCGGCGACCGTGCCCACGTCCTCGCCGGGCGCGCCGACGGCCACGTCCGCGAAGCCGTCGCCGTCCACGTCGGCCACCGACAGGTCGGCGCCCCAGGCGTCGCCCTGTTCCGCGGTGCCGGGCACGCCCGGGGAGTTCTGCGACCACCACTGCGCGGAGGTGCCGGGGCCCTGCGTGCCGGCCGGGCCGTCCTGGCCGCCGTAGTAGACGCCGACCAGCCCGCCGGGCGCGTTCGCGTCCCCGGTGGACTCGTCGGCGGCGCTGAGCTGGCCGACGACGAGGTCGTCGTAGCCGTCGCGGTCGATGTCGCCGGAGGCCGTGCCCAGGCCGCCGTGCAGGTCCCGCCGGTAGCCCAGCCCTTCGGTGCCGCCCGCGTAGTACGCCGACCAGCCCTGGGAGTAGTCGTCGTCGGGGCTGTAGCCGGAGACGACGAGGTCGGCGTAGCCGTCGCGGTCGTAGTCGCCGGTGGTCAGGTAGGCGGGCTGCAGCCGGTGTCCGGTGGAGTGCGGGGCGCCGACGCGCCGCAGGACGCCCGCGTGGTAGGTGAAGGCGTGCAGCCCCACCTGCTGGTCGACGACGACGAGTTGGTCGGCGGCGGTGTCCCCGGTGAACCGCGCGGCGGCCACTGCGAGGCCGAACCGGGCCCCCGCGGCGGGCCGGTCCGCGGTGACGGAGGCGGTCCGTTCGGCGCCCAGGCCCGCCTTGGAGCCGTACAGGACGGTCACCCGGCCCGCGTCCTCGACGCTGCCCTCGTCCTCGCTGGGCGCGCCGACGACCGCGTCGTCGTAGCCGTCACCGTCCAGGTCGCCGGTGGCGACCGCCTGCCCGAAGTCGTCCCAGGCCTCGGAGGTGCCGGGCACGCCCTTGCTGGACTGGCTGATGACCGCCGTGCGGCCCCTGGGCACCGTGCTGCCGGTGCCGATGCCGCCCGGTGCGCCGTACTGGACGGTGACGTATCCGGCGCCCTCCTTGCCGTCGACGGTGCCCTCCGGGACGCCGATGAGGACGTCGGTGTAGCCGTCGCCGTCGAAGTCGCTGTTGCGGTCGGCGGCGGCGGTGCCGCCGGGGACGCCGGCGAACGCGGACGGTGCGGCCAGGATGCCGGCGCCGGCCAGCAGCAGGAAGGAGGCGGCCGTGGCGGCCGCCGAGGCCGTGGTCCGGCGGGCGGTGCGTATGGTGCGGGTCATGTCCCGTTCCCCCATGGTCGTGTGACGGTCCGTCGGATCACGTTCGGTGACCGACACCCAGTTCGACACGAGGGGTCCGGGCGGAGTTGTGGTGCCGC
Organism: Streptomyces sp. NPDC004542; assembly: GCF_040610035.1. NCBI lineage: Bacteria > Bacillati > Actinomycetota > Actinomycetes > Kitasatosporales > Streptomycetaceae > Streptomyces > Streptomyces sp. NPDC004542. Next base: position 8,565 of record NZ_JBEXLP010000100.1, on the reverse strand, counting down.
GCACGACTGTGACACACCGGTGACAGTCCGTGCTGATACCCCGGCAGGCAACGTCTGCCCGTCAAGGAGCGGCGTCCGGTGCGTGCTCCGGGGGTGCCCCCGGCCGAAGGCTGGGGGAGTGCCGGCCGGAAGTCCTCGTGCTGGACGTACGTGGGCTTTCGGCCGGTGCGGCGAGTGGGGCACCCCCTCTGGGGAGCGTGCCGGGCGTCGCGACGGGGCGAACGTTGCCTGCCGGGGCACCAGGTCAGCCGAGGGCGCGGTCCAGGTTGAAGGCGGCGCTGATCAGGGACAGGTGGGTGAACGCCTGCGGGAAGTTGCCCTGTTGCTCACCGGTACGGCCGATCTCCTCGGCGTACAGGCCGAGATGGTTGGCGTAGGTGAGCATCTTCTCGAACGCCAGCCGTCCCTCCTCCAGCCGGCCGGCCCGCACCAGCGCCTCGACGTACCAGAACGAGCAGATCGAGAACGTGCCCTCGTCGCCGCGCACCCCGTCCGGGCTGGCCTGCGGGTCGTAGCGGTAGACGAGGGAGTCGGAGACCAGTTCCTCGGTGAGCGCGTCCAGGGTGGACAGCCACTTGGGGTCGGTGGGGGCGATGAACTTGGCCAGCGGCATCATCAGCACGGAGGCGTCCAGGACGTCGCTGTCCTCGTGCTGGACGAAGGCGCCGCGCCGGGGCGACCAGCCGCGGTCCATGATCCGCCGGTAGACGGTGTCCCGGCACTGCCGCCAGCGCAGGAGGTCGGCGGGCAGGCCCCGCCGGTTGGCGAGGCGGATCGCGCGCTCGATGGCCACCCAGCACATCAGACGGGAGTAGAGGAAGTTCCTGCGGCCGCCGCGGGTCTCCCACACGCCCTCGTCGGGCTGGTCCCAGTGGTCGCAGACCCAGTCGACCAGGTGGCACACGTCGTCCCACTGGCCGCTGGAGATGGGCTCGGCCCACTTGTCGTAGAGATAGATCGAGTCGATCAGGGCGCCGTAGATGTCGAGCTGGAGCTGGTCGGCGGCGGCGTTGCCGACCCGGACCGGGGCGGAGCCCTGGTGGCCGGACAGGTGCCGCAGTTCGCGTTCGGGCAGGTCGGTGCGGCCGTCGATGCCGTACATGATCTGCAGCGGCCCCGAGGCGCGGCCGTCTCCGGGACTGATGTGGGTGGTGACGAACCGCATGAACGCCTCGGCCTCGCCGGAGAAGCCCAGCCGGAGCAGGGCGTACACGCAGAAGGCGGCGTCGCGGACCCACACGTAGCGGTAGTCCCAGTTGCGTTCGCCGCCGAGCTGTTCGGGGAGGCTGGTGGTGGGCGCTGCCACGATGGCACCGGTCGGCGCGTAGGTGAGCAGCTTCAGGGTGAGGGCGGAGCGGTGGACCATCTCGCGCCAGCGGCCCCGGTAGCGGGACTGGGACAGCCAGCGCCGCCAGTAGGCGACCGTCGCGGCGAACTGGTGCTCGGCCTCCATGTGGGGGCAGCCGCGCGGCCGTACGCCGTCGCCGACCTGGTCGAGGGCGAACACGGCGGTCTCGCCCTCGGTGAGTTTGAAGTCGGCGAAGGCGTCCCTGCCGTCGCCCTCCAGCGGCACGGTCGCGGTCAGCGCGAGGGCCATGTCCCGGCACTCGAAGAGGGCGCACTCGCCGAGCATGGTCAGGGCGTGCGGGGCCGCTCCGTAGTCGAAGCGCGGTGCGACGCGGGCACGGAAGGGGACGGTGCCGCGGACGCACAGGACGCGGCGGATCAGGCGGTGCCGGCCGGCCTCGGCGGTGTCGCCGGTGACCGGCATGAAGTCCTGGATCTCCCCGACACCTTCCTCCGTGAAGAACCGGGTGATCAGTACGTTGGTGTCGGGGAAGTAGAACTGTTTGGTCCGGGCCGGTGCGGCCGCGGCCAGTTCGAAGGCGCCGCCGCGCTCGGGGTCCAGGATCGCGGCGAAGACGCTGGGCTGGTCGAAGGCCCGGCAGCAGTACCAGTCGATGGTGCCGTCGCTGCCCACCAGGGCCACGCTGCGCAGGTCGCCGATCAGCCCGTGCTCGGCGATCGGCAGGGGGCGCGGACGTCCCGGCGCGTCCTGCTGGAACTGCGGCTCGGCCATGGCATCTCCCCGGTCCGGGCGTGCGGACTGCTTCCAGCGTAGGGCCGGGGGTTTCCTTCCGCCGTCTCCAGGTACCTCGTCACCGGGCCCTGCGGCCCCTCCGGATGCAGGGCACGCCCATGCGGTGAATGGTGAGAGTGGGCCCGGTCCCGCGGTACGGGCCGTCCGGGCCCGAGGAGGAGGCATCATGTCGACGTCAGAACCCGAAGCGTCCCGGTTGTCGGACGACCTGCGCACCCCGGACTCCCTGCTCCACACCTCCCCAGGCCAGGACATCACGGCGGAGGACATGGTGATGGCCGCAGGCCGGGACGTCACCCCGGCGAACCTCGAGTGGGCGAGGCGCAAGCTGGAGACCGAGGGGCCGTCCGCCATCGAGAAGCTGCTTCCCTAGGGCCGCGCGCGGTAGGGGCGTGCTCCCGGCGCGGCGGGAGTGCGCGCACAGGTGCAGTGGGGTGCCCGCGCGTGGGGTGCCCGGGCGCCGTGTGCGGCGCCCGGGAAGGTTTTCCGTCCGGCCTTCCCCTGGGCGGGCGCGGGCTGGCAGACTCCGGGGGTGCCCGACTTCGACTTCGACATGCTCGTCATCGGATCCGGACCCGGCGGCCAGAAGGCCGCCATCGCCGCGGCCAAGCTCGGGCGGAGGGTCGCGGTCGTCGACCGCCCCGACATGGTCGGCGGGGTCTCCCTCCACACCGGCACCATCCCCTCCAAGACGCTGCGCGAGGCGGTGCTGTACCTCACCGGCCTCACCCAGCGCGATCTGTACGGGCAGAGCTACCGTCTGAAGGAGGAGATCACCGTCACCGACCTGATCGCGCGCACCCAGCACGTGGTCGGCCGGGAGATCGACGTCATCCGCAGCCAGCTGTCCCGCAACCAGGTCGCCCTGCACGCCGGCACGGCCCGCTTCGTCGGTCCGCACACCGTCGCCCTGCGGGAGGTGACCGGTCAGGAGCGGCTGCTGAGCGCGGAGCACATCGTGATCGCCACCGGCACCCGGCCCGCCCGCCCGCCCGGACAGCGTCGAGTTCGACGGGCGCACGATCCTGGACTCGGACAACGTGCTCACGCTGGAGCGGGTGCCGCGTTCCATGGTCATCGTGGGCGCCGGTGTGATCGGCATGGAGTACGCCTCGATGTTCGCGGCGCTGGGCAGCCGGGTCACGGTGGTGGAGAAGCGCCCCGGGATGCTGGACCTGTGCGACGTGGAGGTCGTCGAGTCGCTCAAGTACCACCTGCGGGACCTGGCCGTGACCTTCCGGTTCGGGGAGACCGTCGCCGCCGTCGAACGCCATCCGCGCGGGGCGCTGACCGTCCTGGAGAGCGGCAAGAAGATACCCGCCGACGCGGTCATGTACTCCGCGGGCCGCCAGGGCGTCACCGACGGGCTGGACCTGGACAAGGCCGGTCTGTCGGCGGACGCCCGCGGCCGCATCGGAGTGGACGAGCACTACCGCACCGAGGTGCCGCACATCTACGCGGTCGGGGACGTCATCGGCTTCCCGGCACTGGCCGCGACCTCGATGGAACAGGGCCGGGCGGCCGCCTACCACGCGTTCGGCGAGCCGGTGGCCCGCATGCACAACCTCCAGCCGATCGGCATCTACACGATCCCGGAGATCAGCTTCGTCGGGCGCACCGAGGACCAGCTCACCGCGGACAGCGTGCCGTTCGAGGTGGGCATCGCCCGCTACCGGGAACTGGCCCGCGGTCAGATCATCGGCGACTCGCACGGCATGCTCAAACTGCTGGTCTCGCCCGAGGACCGCACGCTGCTCGGTGTGCACTGCTTCGGCACGGGAGCCACCGAGCTGATCCACATCGGCCAGTCCGTGATGGGCTGCGGCGGCACGGTCGACTACCTCGTCGACGCCGTGTTCAACTACCCGACACTCGCCGAGTCCTACAAGGTGGCCGCCCTCGACGCCACGAACAAGCTCCGCCAGATCGACCACCTGGCGGACTGACCCCCCGCGGCGCCGCCCCCGCCGCGCCGGCCCGTGCCCGCCCCGGACCCGGCACGGCGCGGCGACCACCGAGCCGATCCGCCCCGGCGGCACCAGGGGGAAAGCGGCCGGCTACTCGGGGAGTGCCGTTGCGTCGTCGATGACGTGCACCGCGGCCTCCTCCGCGGTGGCCGCGCCCCCGTCGATGCCCACGTCGTCCGCGACGGTCTCCTTCGTGGTGTCCGGGTGGGCGCCCTCGTCGGGGGCCACGAGCCGGCCCGCGCGGTCGGTGCCCGCCTCGGGATCGACGGGTTCGCCCTCGCCGCCCGGCAGGTCGCCCACGGCGTCCCCGGGCGGCGGGGACACGTCGGGCCGCTCCTGGGCCAGCCGCTGGTCGAGGCTCTCGCCCTCGTGCTGCTCGGCCGCGGTGGTCCCGTACCGGGTGACGCCCAGCGGCTTCTCGGGGGGCGAGTAACCCTCGTCGAGGCTGTCGTCGTAGGTCCGTTCGTCCACCGCGTTCTGGAGGTCCAGGGGCGAGGCGTCCTGCTGTTCCTCGTTGGTCCCGGTGGGCTGGTACACGTCGTCCGCCATCGGGGTGTGCTCCGGCTGCTGATCGGTCATGGCCGCCTCCCTCTCGCCGCCCGGCGCCTGTCGCTGTCGCGGTCTCCGGTCCGCGTTTCCCGCTGCCGGGACCCTAATCCCGGGCGCGGCAAAGGCCCTGACCAGCGCGGGGAGTTGGCAGGGGCGGGGTGGGCGGACATTACCGACTGGTCAATCTTGAAACGTAAAGAAGTGCCGCTATCATCACATCCACCACGCACGCGGTGTGACCGGCTGCCGACGCAGGGCTGACGGTCCGCGCGTTCCCCTGCCTTTCTCCTGGCCGAACCCCGACCCGAGGTCATCCCTCTCACGGGTCCGGGCCGGGCCCACACCCCCCACCCCGTACGACGCCGGGCCAGGAGGCCCGCGCGCGTGCACGACCGAAAGCGGCACGACGATGAGCAACAGCAGGGGCAGAGGGCTTCAGGCCAACGCCCTCGGCACGTTCGACACGGTGGTCATGGCGGTCGCGGGCAGCGCCCCGGCGTACTCGATCGCGGCGACCACCGCGGTGCTGGTCGGCGCCGTGGGGCTGGCCAGCCCGGCCGCGCTGCTGTACTGCGCGATACCCATGCTGGGCATCGCGCTGGCGTTCAGCTACCTCGGCCGGATCGACGTCAACGCGGGCGCCAGCTACTCCTGGGTCGGCCGCACCCTGCACCCCTTCCTCGGCTTCATCAGCGGCTGGGCTCTGGTGATCTCCGCGACCATCTTCATGGTGGCCGGTTCGCTGCCCGCCGGGTCGATGACGCTGGCCCTGTTCGACGACAAGCTGGCCGACGACACCGCGCTGTCGACGGTGGTCGGCTCCGTGTGGTTCCTGATCATGCTGGCGGTGGTGCTGGGCGGCGCCCGGCTCACGGTGCGCGCGCAGTTGCTGATGTCGGGCGTCGAGCTGGCGATCCTGCTGCTGTTCGCGGTGCTGGCCCTGTCCCACACCGGCAACGCCCGCGCCTTCGACTGGTCCTGGCTGGGCTTCGGCCACTTCGACGGGATGGCCGGCTTCGCCTCGGGCGCGCTCGTCGCCGCGTTCTACTACTGGGGCTGGGACGTCACCAGCAACCTCAGCGAGGAGACCCGCAACAGCCGTCGTACGACCGGTCTCGCGGGCCTGATCGGCGTGGGCATCGTCTTCCTGCTCTTCGAGGTGTTCACCATCGCCGTGAACGTCATCCTGTCCTCGAAGCAGATCGAGGAGAACGACGCCAACGTGCTGGCCGTGCTCGGCGAGGAGGTCTGGCCCGGCTGGGGCGGCAAGCTGCTGATCATCGCCGTGATGCTGTCGACCATCGCCACCCTGGAGACGACGCTCATCCAGGTCACGCGCTCGCTGTTCGCGATGGGCCGCGACCGTACGATGCCGTCCGCGCTGGGGCGGGTGCACCGCACCTGGAACACCCCCTGGGTGGCGATCGCCGTGGTGGGCGGGGTGGCGCTGGTGATGTTCATCGCCTCCAACGCCCTCGGCTCGGTGGGTGAGATCCTCGCCGACGCCATCTCGGCGATCGGTCTGCAGATCGCCGTCTACTACGGTCTCGCGGGCCTCGCGGTCGTGGTGGCCTACCGCAAGATGCTGCTGAGGTCCGCGACCGACTTCCTGCTCGGCGGAGTGTGGCCGCTGTTCGGCGCCCTGTTCATGTTCTGGATCTTCATCGAGTCCCTGGGTGAGCTGAGCGGCGCGGCCGTGGGCATCGGCCTCGGCGGGCTGGCCGTCGGTCTGGTGCCGATGCTCTGGTACTGGAAGCAGGGCAGCGACTACTACCGGCCCGCCAAGCTCGACGCCACCCGCACCGTGCAGACGGAGTACGTCCCGGACGACCGTGCCGCGGAGGCGACACGGGCCCACGAGGGTCTCCCCACCGACTTCTGAGGGGCGGGACCCGATGGCGAAAGACCGCTTCCTCTCCAGGTTCACCCCCGACTTCGACCCCGACTGCGGGGACGGCGCCCTCACCTCCACCCGGCACGACATCGTGATCGGCCGCTGGCAGGGTCTGCGCGAACTGCTGCGGGCCTCCGGTGTCGACTGGCCGTCCCGGGGGCACCGGGTCCGGCTGCTCGCGCAGGCGTGCGCGGGCAGTACGACGGTGGAGTCCTGGCTGGCCGCCGAACCCGCCGACCCCGACGCGCTGGTGCTGCGCGCGGCGACCGAGACGGCCCGGGCCTTCAGCCTGGCCATCGCCGCGGGCCGGGGCGCGCCGATCGACCGGGACCGGATCGACGCGGCCGTACTGGCCTGTCTGCGGGCCACCGAGGCCTACCCGGAGGACCCCACGCCGTGGATCTCCCTGATCTCGGTCGCACGGCTGTACCCGACCGGGGTACGGCGGCAGGAACTCGCGCGCTGGTGGGACGAGTTGCACGGGCGGGACCCCTACAGCACGGAGGGGCACCTCCAGGTCCTGCACTACTACTCGGCGCGCTGGCACGGCACCCACGGCCTGATGTACGACTTCGCGCGCGACGCGGCCGGGGTGGCACCGCCCGGCAGTGCCCTGCCGGTGCTCGTGCAGTACGCCCGGGTCGAGGAGTTCCGTCACGCCCTCGACGGCGCGCAGGGGCGGCACTCCGCGGTCGGCCTCGGCCAGCACTGGAACCACGACGGCGCGGTCAGCGACGTGCGCCGCACCTGGCAGCGCTGGATCGCCGGCCGCGCCGACGCACCCGTGGTCCCGGCGGAGCTCCGTGACCTCAACTACCTCACCCACGCGGCCTGCCTCGCGGGCACGACCGATGTCGCGGGCTCCATGCTGCGTCTGCTGGGCCGCCGGGCGACCCGGACGCCGTGGTCGTACACCGGGGATCCGGAGAAGCAGATCCTCAAATGGCGCAAGGATCTGCGGTTGAGGGAGTGACGCCCCGGACGGGCCCCGCACGCGGGCAGCCCGTCGCCGGCCCTGGCTCCGCGCGGGGAGGTGCTGTGCGGAACCAGGGACGGCCGTCATCGGGAGCGACAGGGGACAGCCTCGTGCCGATCCCCGGCGGGTACAAGGGATGTGCGGGAAAAGCCGCGGGCACACCTTGGCCATGCGAAGGGAAAACCGGGCCGCCGGCAGCCCCCTCGGGGCAGCGGCCGGGATCGCCGCCGGGCGAGGTCCCGCCGCTCACAACGCCTTGCGCCGGACCAGCGCCCCGAGCACCAGCAGTCCGGGCACCAGCGGCAGCCACACGGTCAGCAGCCGGTAGCCGAGCACGGCGGAGGCGGCCCCGGCGGCCGGGGCCCCGGACGAGGTCAGGGCGAGACCGAGCGCCGCGTCGAGGGAGCCCAGGCCGCCTGGGGTGGGCAGCAGGGCGGCGGCGCCGCTCGCGGCGAGGTACAGCAGCGCCACGCGGACCGGGGGCAGCGGCAGGGCGACGGCCCGGGTGACGGCGATCAGCACCAGGCAGTGCAGTGCGACGAAGCCCAGCGAGCCGCACCACAGGGCCGCCGCGCGGTGCGGTGTGGCGTGCACGGCGCGGATGTCGGCCAGGACGGTCGCCAGGGCGGCCCGGCAGCGGGGCCACAGCGGACCGCCGAGCAGGCCGGCCGCCAGCCCCAGGGCGACGAGAACGGCGGCCAGGACAGCCGGGGGGACGTGCGGGATCCGCAGCAGGCCCGGGCAGAAGGGGGCGAGCGACGCGATCAGCGCGCCGCGGACCAGGGCACCCGCGGTGGCCTTGACCGCGAGCGCACTGGCCGAGCGGCCCGGCGGGAGCCCGCAGCGCGTCAGGAACCGCAGGTTCACCGCCCCGGCCCCCAGCCCGGCGGGCAGCACGTGGTTGGCGGCGCAAGCGGCGAACTGGGCCGCCACCAGACGTCCGCCGGGCAGCCGCCGGGCGACCGCGCCCTGCTGGGCGAGCGCCGAGGCCGCCCAGGTGGACGCCGTACGTCATCGAGCCCGCGGCCGGTGTCGGCCGTACGATGCTGGCCTTCCTCCTCGACGCCTACGTCGAGGA